>JAUHZL010000072.1 GCA_030425945.1 Alphaproteobacteria bacterium
TGCAGTCGGTGACCGCCGAACAGGTCATGGCCGCGGCCGAGCGGGTCTTCGACCGCAAGCAATCGGTGACCGGGATCTACCGGGCGCCCGCCCCCGCCCCGCAGGAGATGATGCAATGATCCGCGCTGTCCTGACTGCCGCTTTCGTCGCCCTCGCCGCGGTGCCGGCGCAAGCCGAGATCGACATCGTTCCCGTGACCTCGCCCGGCGGAATCCACGCTTGGCTGGTGCAGGACACCTCGATCCCCTTCGTGTCGCTCGAGATGCGCTTCCGGGGCGGGGCGTCGCTCGATCCCGTCGGGAAGGAAGGCGCGGCGTATCTGGCGACCGGTCTCTTGGAAGAGGGCGCCGCCGACATGGACGCACAGGCCTTCGCCACCCGGACCGAGGAACTGGCCGCCAGCTTCGAGTTCGACGTCTACACCGACACCGCGTCGGTCTCGGCGCGCTTCCTGACCGAGAACCGCGACGCCGCCATCGCGCACCTGCGGGCCGCGCTGATCGAACCGCGTTTTGACGACGTGGCGATCGAGCGGGTGCGGAACCAGATCCTTTCGATCCTGTCGAGCAACGCGAAGGACCCGCAGGACATCGCCAACGCGACGCTCGACACCCAGGTCTTCCCGGACCACCCTTACGGGCAGCAGCGCGAGGGCACGCCGGAAACCGTTGCCGCGCTGACCCGCGACGACCTGATCGCCGCCCACCAGCGGCTGATGACCCGCGACAACGTCTATGTCGGGGCGGCCGGGGACATCTCGCCGGAAGAACTGGGCGCGCTCCTCGACACGCTGCTCGGCGACCTGCCGGCCAGCGGTGATCCGCTGCCCCCGGTGATCGCGCCCGTCCTTTCGGGCGACATCACGGTCGTGGACTGGGACACGCCGCAGTCGGTGGTGATGTTCGCCCAGCCCGGCCTGCAGCAGTCGGACCCGGATTTCATTCCCGCCTACATCCTGAACCAGATCCTGGGCGGGAGCGGGTTCTCGACCCGGCTGATGTCCGAAGTCCGCGAGAAGCGCGGTCTGACCTACGGGATCGGCAGCTTCATGGCGGTCTATGACCGGTCCGAGCTTCTGATGGGGCAGTTCTCGTCCGACAACGGCAAGGTGGCCGAGGCCATCGGGCTGGTGAAGGACATCTGGGCCGATGTCGCGGCCAACGGGGTGACACAGGCCGAACTCGACGAAGCGAAGACCTATCTGACCGGGGCCTACCCGCTGCGGTTCGACGGCAACGGGCGGATCGCGAACATCCTCGTGGGGATGCAGATTTCGGGCCTCGGCCTCGACTACATCCCGCAGCGCAATGACCTCGTGAACGCGGTGACGCTGGACGAGATCAACCGCGTGGCGACCTCGCTGTTGCAGCCCGACAAGCTGACCTTCGTGGTGGTCGGCCAGCCCGCGGGCCTGCCCGGAACGAACTGAAGACCGCGACCGCCGCACCCGGCGGTCGCTTTTCTCGGGGGCGGGGGCATGCTAATTGTGGGGGCATGTCTCTCGCCAACCCCAATATCGACGCCCTGCCGCGCCAGATTCGTCAGCTCGACGAGGCTGCGATCAACCGGATCGCCGCCGGTGAGGTGGTCGAACGCCCGGCCTCCGCGATCAAGGAGCTGGTCGAGAACGCACTCGACGCCGGGGCGACGCGGATCACGGTCGAGTATGCCGACGGTGGCAAGACGCTGCTGCGCGTGACCGATGACGGGCACGGGATTCCGGCTCAGGACCTGCCGCTGGCGCTGGCCCGGCACGCGACGTCGAAGATCGACGGCAGCGACCTTCTGAACATTCGCTCCTTCGGGTTCCGTGGCGAGGCCCTGCCCAGTCTCGGGGCGGTCGGGCGGTTGACCGTCACCAGCCGGGCGCTGGGCGCGGCCGAGGCCGCCGAGATCACCGTCAACGGCGGGGTGCGGGGTCCGGTGCGACCGGCAGCGCTGTCGAAGGGAACGGTCGTCACCCTGCGCGACCTCTTCAGTGCGACCCCGGCCCGGCTGAAGTTCCTGCGCACCGACCGGGCCGAGGCGCAGGCCATCGGCGATGTCGTCAAGCGCCTTGCGATGGCCGAGCCGAGCGTGGGGTTCACCCTGCGCGATGTGTCAGGCGGCGGAGAAGGCCGCACCGTGTTCCGGGCCGAGCCCGAGACCGGCGACCTGTTCGATGCGCTGCACCGGCGGCTCGGGACCGTTCTGGGGGCCGACTTCGCCGAGAACGCGCTGCGAATCGAGACCCGGCGCGAGGACGTTCTGCTGACCGGCTATGCCGCCTTGCCGACCTACTCGCGCGGGGCGGCGGTGGCGCAGTTCCTGTTCGTCAACGGGCGTCCGGTCCGTGACAAGCTGCTGATCGGCGCGCTGCGGGCGGCCTATGCCGATTTCCTGTCTCGCGACCGGCATCCGGCGGCGGTCCTGTTCATCGACCTGCCGCCGCAGCTGGTCGATGTGAACGTGCACCCGGCCAAGGCGGAAGTCCGGTTCCGCGAACCGGGCGCGGTGCGGGGACTGATCGTGACGGCCCTGCGGCACGCGCTGGCGGAGGCCGGGCATCGCGCCTCGACCACCGTCGCCGGGGCGACCCTGGGGGCCTTCCGTCCGGAACCCGCAGGGGCCGCGCGGATCTACCAGATGGATCGCCCGTCTCCGGGGGCCTTGTCCCGCGCGCATGCCGCGCAGGCGCCGGACCCGGGCGGCTTGGCCGAGGCGCAGATGCCCTACACCCCGTCGGCGCGGGTGGAGGCCGCCGCTCCCGAGGCACCCGCGTCCGAGACGGCCCCGCTGGGCGCGGCGCGGGCGCAGGTCCACGAGAATTACATCATTGCCCAGACCGCCGACGGGATCGTCATCGTGGACCAGCACGCCGCCCATGAGCGGCTGGTCTACGAACGCCTGAAGCGCCAGATGGCCGAGCGAGGCGTGGCGGCACAGGCGCTGCTCATACCGGAGATCGTCGATCTCAGTCCCGGCGACTGCGCGACGCTGCTGGACGAGGCCCCGGCGCTGGCGAAGCTGGGCCTGACCCTTGAGCCGTTCGGTCCGGGTGCCATCGCCGTGCGCGAGACCCCCGCGATTCTCGGCCCCGTCGATGCGGGCGCGCTGTTGCGGGACCTGCTCGACGAACTGGCCGACCTTGGCCAGTCCGCGGCGGTGCAGACCCGGATCGAGGCGATCCTGTCCCGCATGGCGTGTCATGGCTCGGTGCGCTCCGGGCGGCGGATGAGCGCGGAGGAGATGAACGCCCTCCTGCGCGAAATGGAAGCGACCCCGCATTCCGGCCAGTGCAACCACGGGCGACCCACCTATGTGGCGCTGAAGCTGTCCGACATCGAGCGGCTGTTCGGGCGCACATGATCGAGATTGGCGGCGCGACCTACGCCTTCGACGACCCGCTGGTGCTGGGCACCCTCGGGGCGTCCGCCGTGCTGGTGCTGTTCCTCGTGCTGATCCTCGCGGCGCTGCGGGGCGCGGCGCGCTCGGCCCGGATGGCGGAGCCGCTCTTCCAGCACCTGAACTACCTCGGGCAGACGGTGCAGGGCCTGTCGGACGGCCAGCAGCAACTGGCAGGCGGCCTGCGCAGCGTGTCCGAGGCGCAGGCGATGGCGCAGGCCCGGATGCTGGAGACGCTCGAGAAGCGCCTCGAAGACGTGACCTTGCGGATGAGCGAGACCCTGCACGGCACCGCGACCCGCACGGCGCGCAGCCTGGGCGAATTGCACCAGCGGCTCGAGACCATCGACAAGGCGCAGGCCAATATCGAGAAGCTGTCCGGCGACGTGCTGGGCCTGCAGGACATCCTGTCGAACAAGCAGACCCGCGGCGCCTTCGGCGAGATCCAGTTGCACGACATCGTGGCCAAGGCGCTGCCGCCCGACGCCTTTACCATGCAGGCCACCTTGTCGAACGGGCGGCGGGCCGATTGCCTCGTCCACCTTCCCAATCCGCCCGGGCCGATCGTCATCGACTCGAAGTTTCCGCTGGAGGCCTACGAGGCCTTGCGCCGCGCCGCGACCGGGCGCGAGCGGGACGAGGCGGCGCGCACCTTCCGCACGGCGGTCCGGACCCACATCAAGGCGATTGCCGAGCGCTACGTGCTGGAGGGCGAGACGGCGGATGGTGCCCTGATGTTCCTGCCGTCGGAGGCGGTCTACGCCGAGTTGCACGCCAGCTTCCCGGAGATCGTGCGCGAGGGCTTCGCGGCGCGGGTCTGGATCGTGTCGCCGACCACCTGCATGGCGACACTGAACACCATGCGGGCGGTACTCAAGGATGCCCGGATGCGGGAACAGGCCGGGCTGATCCGCAAGCAACTGGCGATGCTGCACCGCGATGTGGAACTGGTGGTCGAGCGGGTGGACAAACTGACCACGCATTTCGGGCAGGCGCGCCGCGACCTCGACGAGATCGGCACCGCGGCCGAACGGGCGGGCAAACGTGCCGCCCGGCTGGACAGTTTCGACTTCGGGGATGCGCCCGACATGGAGGGCGCGCGTCTTGCGCCCCTCACCCGGCCGGACGCGTAGCGGCGGCCCTCAGATCCGCAGGAACGGCTGCGCGATCTTCGGCAGCAGGCCCGAGAACTTCAGCGGGGCATCGGTCGCCGCAAGGCAGATGCAGTCCTCGCCCGGTTCCGCGACCGGCGTATGTTCGACGTTCGGATCGCAGATCTCAATGTCGCCGGCCCCGAAGCGGGCGAATTCGTCGCGGAACGCGCCCTTCAGGACCAGTGTCATTTCGGTCCCGTTGTGGCCGTGGTCGGGCACTTCGGCCCCGGCCGGAATGTAGAGAAGGCGCACGCTGGCATTCTTCGACGTCGACAAGATCGCCTGCCGCACGCCCAGACCGGCCGGACGCCAGTTCACCGCGTCCAGATCGCCGCCGACGTAATCGCGCAGCGGTTCGGGAAACAGGCCGCCCTTGCGCTTCGCGTGGTGGTTGTGGCCCACGCGGATCGGGGCATCCGGGCTGGACGCGATCCGCGCGAAGCAGGCGTCGAGCGCATCCTCGGACATCACGGCCTCGCCGGCATCCTCCAGAACCGCCCCGCCGACCGCTTCATGCGCCGCCAGTTGGGACCGGCACTCGTCGCAGAGCGACAGGTGGGTGGCAACGACCAGATTGAACGCCTCGGGCAGGGTGCCCGCCGCGTAAGCGGTCAGGATCGGGTCGGTCAGATGGTGCGCAATGGTATGCATCGGTAGGGACTTCACTTCATTTCGTGGCGCAACCGCTCAAGCGCCAACCTAATACGAGACTTGATCGTGCCAAGGGGTAATCCCGTCTCGGTTGCAATTTCACTGTGCGACAGGTCCCCGAAATAGGCGCGCTCCACCAGAAGCCGCTGTTTTTCAGGGAGTTGCTGCAGCGCGACGCGCAACCTTTCGGTGTCCTGCGCCAGCTCCATCACCTCGGCCTGATCGGGCTCGGGCTCGGGGCCCCAGGGCAAATCTTCCGGCTCGGCGCGCCGATCCTTGCGCAGCAGGTCGATTCGCCTGTTGCGCGCAATCGTGAAGACCCAGGTGGCCACGCTGGCCCGGCCGGGGTCGAACAGATGCGCCTTTTGCCAGACCGTTGCCATCACGTCCTGCGCACAATCCTCTGCCAGCGAGGGGCTGGCTCCCGACTTCATCAGGAAGGCCTTCACCCGCGGCGCAAAGTGCCGGAACAGGCGCGCAAACGCCTCCCGGTCCTGATGGTCGCGGACCCGCAGCAGGAGAGCCGTCCATTGCAGGTCGTCCTCTCCGCTTCTGCGGGGTGCCTTCGATGCGACAGCCACTGAAACTCCGTCCGCTTTGGTGCAGTTCAACGCTCGATCATAGTGAGCGCCCGATACCTCTGCATCAGGAAAGTTGTCAGCCTGAGACCTGTCACGCGGGCTTTACGTCGCGCCTTCGGGGCTGGATCAACAAACCTTACAAAAAAACACACCGTAGCGAGACTCATCCGATTGCGGGATTGTCGCGTAGCTGTCACGTAAGTCGGACACCGGAGAGCGTGACATGCCATTCGAAACCTTCAAGGGCGCCCCCAAGCGCATCGCCGTCATCGGCGGCGGGATCTCCGGGATGGGGGCGGCCTACATGCTGTCGCGGCATCACTCGGTCGTGCTCTACGAAAGCGAGCGCCGCTTCGGTGGCCATGCCCGCACCCTGAAGGCCGGTCGCTTCGGCGATCAGCCCGTCGATACCGGCTTCATCGTGTTCAACCGGGTGAACTACCCGAACCTCGTCCGGCTGTTCGAGGATCTCGATGTCCCTGTCGCCAAGAGCGACATGAGCTTCGGCGCCTCGATCAACGGCGGTCGTTTCGAATACGGCCTGAAGTCGCTCGACGCGCTCTTCGCGCAGCGCCGCAACCTGGCCAATCCGAAGTTCCTGCGGATGATCCGCGACATCCTCCGGTTCAATGCCCGCGCGCTGGAGGTGGCCGACGATCCCGAGATCACCATCGGGCAGTTTTTGTCCCGCCTCGGCACCGGCCCTTGGTTCCGCGACTATTACATCCTGCCGCTGTCGGGCGCGATCTGGTCCACCCCGGTCGACAAGATCCTCGACTTCCCGGCGCAGGCGCTGGTGACCTTTTTCCGCAACCACGCGCTGCTCGGCGTCACCGGTCAGCACCAGTGGTATACCGTTCAGGGCGGCTCGATCGAATACGTCAGCCGCCTTGTCGCCGCGATGGACCGTCAGGGGGTCGAGTTGCGTTCGGGCGCTGCCGTCAAGGCCGTCAAGCGCACCGAGGGCGGCGCGCTGGTCCGCGTCGAGGGCGGCGAGTGGGACAGCTTTGACGAGGTGGTCTTCGCCACCCATTCCGACGACACCCTCGCCCTGCTGGCCGACCCGAGCCCGGCCGAGCGCGCGGCGCTGGGCGCCGTCAAGTACCAGCCGAACGAGGCGGTCCTGCACTGCGACGAGACGCTGATGCCGAAGTCGCGCAAGGTCTGGTCGTCGTGGAACTATGTCGAGGCCCGCGACAAGGCCTCGGACAAGATCGACCTCACCTACTGGATGAACTGCCTGCAGCCGATCCCGAAAGAGGACCCGCTGTTCGTGACGCTGAACGCGACGCAGGCCATCCGCGAGGAGTGCATCTATGATGTCACGACCTTCCGGCACCCGGTCTACGATCTCGCGGCACAGCACGCGCGCGAGGCGCTGACCTCGATGCAGGGCATGCGGAACACCTGGTTCTGCGGCGCCTGGATGAAGAACGGCTTCCACGAAGACGGCCTCGCCAGCGCGGTGGACGTCGTCGAGACCATCGCCACCGGAACGGTGCGCACCGCCGAACCGGAGGTTGCCGCATGACCTGCGTTCTCGACCACGTCCGGGGCGAAACCTTCCACGGCCGCACCGGCGGGGTGGAGAACGCCTTTCGCTACACCATCGACTACGTGCTCGTGGACCCGGAGGCCGAGACGGAGTGCGCCCGGCCCTGGCTCTTCTCGCTGAACCGCCGCAACCTCGTCTGGCTGAACGCACGCGACCATGGCGGTGCGCCGGGCAAGGGGCGTGGCGTGGACTGGGTGCGCGATGTCCTGCACCTGCACGGGCTCGACGAGGCGGATGGCCAGATCCTGCTTCTGGCGCAGCCGCGCATCCTCGGGCACGTCTTCAACCCGGTCAGCTTCTGGCTGGTGCATGACATGCAGAACCGGCTGCGCGTGGTGATCGCGGAGGTGACCAACACCTTCGGCGACCGGCACTCGTACCTGTGCCATCACAAGGACCTGCGGCCGATCACCCGGTCGGACACCCTGAGCGCGCAGAAGATCTTCCACGTTTCCCCGTTCCAGCCGGTCGAGGGCGGCTACACCTTCCGCTTCGACATCCGCGACGATCGCGTCGGCGTCTGGATCGATTACCGCAGCGCAGAAGGCAGCCTGTTCGCCACGCTCACCGGCAAGCGTGCGCCGCTGACCTCGGTTGGACTGCTCCGCGCGATGCTGCGGCGGCCGTTCGGGTCGCGCCGCGTGCTGGGCCTGATCCACTGGCAGGCGCTGAAGCTCTGGTGGAAGGGCGCGGTCTACCGCGTCCGCCCGGAACCGCCCAACCACGAGATCAGCTGATGCCCGAGCGTCGCGGGACGGCGCTGCCGTCCTACGCCGTCTTCGCCGCGACCCTGTCGGCGGCAGGACTGCCGATCTACATCCACGCCCCCAAGTTCTACGTGGACAGCTACGGCGTCTCGCTGTCGGCGCTGGGCGGCGTGCTGTTCGCGCTGCGCCTGATCGACGTGGTGCAGGACCCGGCCCTCGGCTGGGTTGCCTCGCGGACGCGGGCGATCCGGGGGCTGACCGTCGCCCTCGGGGCGGCGCTGCTTGGCCTGTCGATGCTGGCGCTCTTCGCGCTGCCGCCGGTCGGACCGCCGCTGCTGTGGTTCGCGCTGTGCCTGACGGGGCTGTTCTCGGCGTTTTCCTTCCTGACCATCTGCTTCTACGCGCAGGGGGTACAGACAGCCGACCGGTTGCCGGGCAAGGGGCACCTGCGGCTCGCCAGCTGGCGCGAGACCGGGGCCCTGCTGGGCGTTTGCGTCGCGGCGGCGGCGCCTACGCTGCTGAGCGGGACCGGCGCGCCGTTTGCCCTGTTCGCGGCCGGGTTCGCCGGGCTCTGCGTCCTCGCCGTGCTGGCGATGCGGCGCGAGTGGGACGCCAGCGCACCCGACGCCCCGGACGGGACCGGGCTGGCCCTTGTCTTGCGCGATGCCGTTGCCCGGCGGCTGCTCCTGATCGCGCTCGTCAACGCGGCCCCGGTCGCGGTCAGTTCGACGCTGTTCCTGTTCTTCGTCGAAAGCCGTCTCGGTGCGCCCGGCTGGGAAGGCCCGCTGCTGCTGCTGTTCTTCCTCGCCGCGGCGGCGTCCGCCTCCGGCTGGGGCTGGGTCGCCGGGCGGATCGGGGCGAAGCGCACGCTGCTCCTGGCGATGGTGCTTGCCATCCTGTCGTTCGGCTACGCGGCGATGCTGGGGACCGGGGACATCTTGCCCTTTGCCCTGATCTGCCTGGCCTCCGGGGCGGCGGTCGGGGCCGACCTGACCCTGCTGCCGGCGCTCTTCGCCCGCCGGATGGCGGTCATTTCTCCCGACGCGGCCCAGGGCTTCGGCCTGTGGTCCTTCGTGTCGAAGTTCGCGCTGGCCTTTGCCGCGGTCACGCTACTTCCCCTGCTTGAGGCCAGCGGGTTCTCCGCCGGTCCGGACAATTCGGAAGGGGCGCTGCGGGCCCTGTCGCTGCTCTATGCGCTCGTGCCCTGCGCCCTGAAACTCGTGGCGATCGCGCTTCTGGCCGCGACGCCCTTGCCGGAGAGGACATGATGGAAGTCTTGATCTGGATCGTCCTTGGGGCCGCGCTCGCCTTCGGACTGGTCGGTCTCGTGCAGTATCGCTGGAGCTTCCGCGCGCAGGCGCCCGAGGACTATGCGGGCAAGGGACCCGCTTTCGACATCCGCCGTCACCTGAACGGCCCGATTGCCTGCGAGGGCGTGATCTACGGGCCGACCGGGCGGGTCACCTCGCGCTTCGTCGCTGAGTTCGACGCGCGCTGGGAGGGAAACCGCGGCGTCATGCGCGAGCACTTCCGCTACGACAGCGGATCGACCCAGGACCGTGAGTGGCGCCTGACCCTGCGCGAGGACGGGCAGATCGTGGCCGAGGCCGACGATCTGGTCGGACCGGGCAGCGGCCGTCAGTCCGGGCCGGGCGTGCGCCTCGACTACCGCATCCGCCTGCCCGAGGATTCGGGCGGCCATGTCCTCGACGTGGTCGACTGGATGTACCTGATGGAAAACGGCGTCATCAT
>JAUHZL010000073.1 GCA_030425945.1 Alphaproteobacteria bacterium
TGCTTCCCGAGATCGCGCTGGCGATCTTCGCGATGGCCGCGCTGCTCTGGGGCGTCTACACCGGCAAGGACCGCACCGCGCCCTTCCTCGTCTGGCTGACCTCCGCGGTCTTCGTGGCGCTCGCCGCCTGGATCGCGCTGAACGGGTCGGGCACCAACGCGGGCTTCGGCGGCCTCGTCGTCGATGACGGCTTCGCGCGCTTCGCCAAGGTGGTGATCCTCGTCTCGGCCGCCGCCGTGCTGGTGATGAGCCAGGAGCACATGCAGAAGCTCGGCATCCTGCGCTTCGAATACCCGATCCTGATCGCGCTCTCGGCGGTCGGCATGATGCTGATGGTCTCGGCCGGCGACCTGATCGTGCTCTACATGGGCCTCGAATTGCAGTCGCTGGCGCTCTACGTGGTCGCCGCCCTGCACCGCGACGACGCGAAATCGACCGAGGCGGGCCTGAAGTACTTCGTGCTCGGCGCGCTGTCGTCGGGGATGCTGCTCTACGGCGCGTCGCTGACCTACGGCTTCGCGGGCACGACCGAGTTCGCGGGCATCATCGCCGCGGCCAGCGAGACCGAGCACCTGCCGCTGGGCCTGCTCTTCGGCCTCGTGTTCCTGATCTCGGGCCTCGCCTTCAAGGTCTCGGCCGCGCCCTTCCACATGTGGACACCGGACGTCTACGAGGGCTCGCCCAGCCCGGTGACCGCCTTCTTCGCCACCGCCCCCAAGGTCGCGGCGATGGGCCTCTTCGCCCGCGTCATGCACGACGGGTTCGGCGGCGTGGTCGCGGACTGGCAGCAGATCGTGGTGCTCCTGTCGGTGCTGTCGATGTTCCTCGGCTCGATCGCCGCGATCGGCCAGCGCGACATCAAGCGCCTGATGGCCTATTCCTCGATCGCCCACATGGGCTTCGCACTGATGGGCCTCGCCTCGGGCACCGTGCTCGGCGTGCAGGCGATGCTGATCTACATGACGATCTACGTCACCATGAACATCGGCACCTTCGCCTTCATCGTCTCGATGGAGCGCGACGGCCGCCCGGTGACCGACATCCGCGCGCTGTCCATGCTGTCGGCCCGCGAACCGGCCAAGGCGCTGGCGCTGCTGGTGATCTTCTTCAGCCTCGCGGGCGTGCCGCCGCTGGTCGGATTCTTCGGCAAGTTCTACGTGTTGAACGCCGCTGTTGACGCCGGGATCGGCTGGCTGGCGGTGGCGGGCGTGATCGCGTCGGTGATCGGCGCGTTCTACTACCTGCGGATCGTGTACTACATGTATTTCGGCAAGGCGGACGAGGTCGTGGACGGCCAGATGGGCGGCGTGCAATGGGCGCTGCTGATGGCCTCCGCCGCGATCCTCGTGCTGGGCGTCGTCAACCTCTTCGGGGTCGAGGGCATGGCGCAGGCGGCGGCGGAAACGCTTGTCCTCCGCTGAGGCGTTCGACACCGACCGCAAGGTCTTCGCCCGCCTCGACAGCACCAATGCCGCGGGGCTGCGCCTCGGTGCGGAGTTGACCGCACCGACCTGGCTGCTGGCCCTCGAACAGACCGCCGCGCGCGGCCGCCGGGGCAGGCCTTGGGTCAACCCGGCCGGTAACTTCGCCGCCTCGCTGGTGATGCGCCCGCCTGAACCCGTGGCCCGCTGGGCGTTGCGCAGCTTCGCCGCCGCTTTGGCGCTCGACGAGGCGCTGCAAAGCCTCGGCGTGCCCGCCCCGGCCCTCAGCCTGAAATGGCCCAACGACGTGCTGCTGAACGGCGGCAAGCTGGCGGGCATCCTGCTGGAAACGGCCGGTCCCGTCCTCGTCATCGGCATCGGCGTCAACCTCGCCGCCGCCCCGGTGCCGGACGAACTCGAACCGGGCGCCGTGCCGCCGGTGGCGCTCGGTCCCGAGACCGGCGTGACCGTCACGCCCGAGGCGCTGCTCGACGCGCTCGCCCCCGCCTATGCCGGGTGGGAGGGCCGCCTGCGCCGCTACGGCTTCGCGCCCCTGCGGACCGCCTGGCTCGCCCGCGCCGCGCGGCTGGGCGAGACGATCCGCGCCCGCACCGGCACCGCCGAGCACACCGGCACCTTCCGCACCGTCGATCCCGAGGGCAATCTGGTGCTGGAGACGGCGACCGGCCCCCGCGCGATTCCCGCCGCCGAGATCTTCTTCTGAGGCCCGACGCCTCCAACCCCGGAGCACGCCCCCCATGCTTCTGACCATCGACTGCGGCAACACCAACACCGTGTTCTCGATCTGGGACGGCACCCGCTTCGTCGCGACCTGGCGCATGGCCACCGACACCCAGCGCACGGCGGACGAGTATTACGTCTGGCTCTCGACCCTGAAGACCTTCCAGAAGATCGAGCAGGACGTCAGCCACGTCATCATCTCCGCTACTTCAACGCCCGCCCGCTGGTCGTCGGCAAGCCCGAGTGCCGCCTGCCGGTGGACGTGCGCGTCGACATCGGCACGCAGGTCGGGCCGGACCGGCTGGTCAACACCGTCGCGGGCTTCGACCGTTACGGCGGCAACCTGATCGTGGTCGATTTCGGCACCGCGACCACCTTCGACGTGGTGGACGACGACGGCGCCTACATCGGCGGCGTGATCGCGCCCGGCGTGAACCTGTCGCTGGCCGCCCTGCACCAGGCCGCGGCCGCGCTGCCGCACGTCGACATCTCGAAACCGCAGGCCGTGATCGGCACCAACACCGTCGCCTGCATGCAGTCGGGCGTGTTCTGGGGCTATGTCGGCCTCGTCCGCGAGATCTGCGCCCGGATCAAGGCCGAGCGCGACCGCCCGATGCAGATCATCTCCACCGGCGGCCTCGCGCCGCTGTTCCAGCAGACCGAAGCCCTCTTCGACAGATACGACGAGGACTTGACCATGCACGGGCTGCGCATCATTCACGATTACAACACAGAGCAAAGGTAGGCACATGGCGGGCGAGCGGCTCCTATACCTTCCCCTCGGCGGGGCGGGCGAGATTGGCATGAACGCGTATGTCTACGGGTACGGCGCCCCCGGCCGCGAGCGGCTGATCCTCGTCGATCTCGGCGTCGCCTTCCCGGACATGGACGGCACGCCGGGCGTGGACCTGATCCTGCCCGATCTCGCCTGGCTGATGGAGCGGCGCGACCGGCTCGAGGCGATCTTCGTCACCCACGCCCACGAGGACCACGTCGGCGGCGTCGGCCTGATGGCGGGCCACCTGCCCGAGGTGCCGATCTACGCCCGCAGCTTCACCGCCCATATCGCCCGCCGCAAGATGGAGGAGAACGGCCAGAACCCCGACCGGGTCCGCACCGTCGACACCTGGCCCGCCACCGTCGCGACCGGCCCCTTCACCGTGGGCTTCCTGCCGGTGTCGCATTCGATCCCGCAAAGCTCGGCGATGGTCATCGACAGCCCGGCGGGCCGCGTCGTGCACACCGGCGACTTCAAGCTCGACACCGATCCGCAGGTCGGCGAGGCCTGGGACCCCGACCTCTGGGCCAGCGTCGGCGAAGGCGGCGTCCGCGCGCTGATCTGCGACTCGACCAACGTCTTCAACGCGCATCCCGGCCGCTCCGAACGCGAGGTGGCCCCGGAGCTGGAGAAATTCGTCGCCTCCGCCTCCGGCATGGTGGTCGCGACCACCTTCGCCTCGAACCTCGCCCGCGTCCGCGCGCTCGCGATGGCGGGCAAGGCGGCGGGCCGCTCGGTCTGCCTGCTCGGCCGCGCCATGCGCCGCATGGTGACCGCGGCGGTCGAGACCGGCGTGCTGACCGACTTCCCCGCCACCCTCGGCCCCGACGACGCCGTGCAGGTCCCGCGCGAAAGCCTGATGCTGATCGTCACCGGCAGCCAGGGCGAACGCCGGGCGGCCTCGGCGGCGCTGAGCCGGGGCAAGTATCTCGGGTTCGAGATGAAGGCGGGCGACACCTTCCTCTTCTCGTCGAAGACGATCCCCGGCAACGAGACCGGCGTCGCGCGGATCTGGAACGCGTTCTCGGAACTGGGCGTCGAGGTCTCCGACGACGCGGGCGGGCGCTACCACGTCTCGGGCCACGCCAACCGGCCCGACCTGCTGACGGTGCACCAGATCCTGAACCCGCAGATCGTCATCCCGATGCACGGCGAGCACCGCCACCTGACCGCGCACGCGAAACTGGCGCGCGAGAACGGCCGCGCCGGGATCGTCGCGCCGAACGGCTCGATGGTCGAGCTCAGCGGCAACGACCCGCGCGTGGTCGAGTACGTCGAGACCGGCCGCACCTACCTCGACGGCGCGGCGCTGGTCGGCGCGCTCGACGGCGTGGTGCGCGACCGCATCAAGCTGGCGCTGCACGGCCATGTCTCGGTGGCGGTGATCCTCGACGACGGCGACACGCCGATCGACGACGCCTGGGCCGAGCTGCGAGGCCTGCCCGACACCGGGTCCAGCCGCACCGACCTGAAGGAGCTGGTCGAGGACGATGTCGCCGCCTTCCTCGGCCGCGCCGACCGCAAGACCCTGCGCGACGACGACAAGCTGATGGAGGCGGTGCGCCACGTGGTCCGCAAGACCGTGGTGGACGAGACCGGCAAGCGCCCCGAGGTCACCGTCCTGGTCTCGCGCCTCGCGGTCGACTAGGGCCGCCCGCCCCCCTTCTTCTTGGCGAAAATACTCCCGCCGGAGGCACCGGTCCCGCAGGGACCGGTTCCGCGCGGCGCGTCATCGCCGTGCCCCCCGCAAGCGCCCCCGCTCAGTCGGTCCCGGCGGCCCCCAGCCCCAGCCGCATCGCCATCAGGCGCAGCGGCTTCAGGCCGTGCAGCGCGCCGATTCCGGTGCGCCGCAGCGCCTGCCGGACCCGGTCGCCCGCCATCGAGGTGCGGTTCAGCATGTCGATCCCGGCGACGCGGGCCTGCACGTCGGGCCAGCGCTGGCGGGAATAGCGCGCCAGCATGGCGGGGGTCCCGAGCGCGCCCGGATCGGCCTCGGCCAGCTCCAGCAGCGCCCGCACGTCGGCGAGGCTCATGTTCAGCCCCTGCGCCCCGATCGGCGGCACGACATGGGCCGCCTCGGCCATCAGCGCCACGCGCGGGCCGTCGAAGCGCTGCGCGATCTGCGCGATGATCGGCCAGACGCTGCGCCGTCCCTCCAGCGTCAGCGGCCCCCATTGCCCGGTCGAGCGGTCGGTGGCGGCGGCCTCGAAGGCCTCGACCGGCAGCTCGGCGAGGCGCAGCGCCTCCGGGCCTTCCTCCATCCACACCACCGCGCTGCGCGGCGTGCCGTCTTCGGCGGCGGGCAGCGGGACCAGGGTGAACGGCCCGCCCGAGCGGTGGATCTCGGTCGAGATGTTGTCATGCGGCACCGGGTGACGGACGGTGAAGGCCAGCGCCTTCTGGCCGTAGCGCGTCGTGCGCACCCCGATCCCGGCGGCGGCCCGCACGGTCGAGCTGCGCCCGTCCGCCGCGACCACCAGTTTCGCGTCGATCCGGCTGCCGTCGGTCAGCACCACGCGGGCGGCCTCGCTGCGTGCCACCATGTGATCGAAGCCGACGCCGGGCCGGAACCGGGCCAGCGGCAGCGCCTCCAGCCGGTCGAGGAAGGCGCGCCGCAGCAGCCAGTTCGGCAGGTTCCAGCCGAACGGCGCCTCGCCCAGATCGCCCGAGTCGAAGGCGCGCTGCACCGGCGGGCTGACCGTCGCGTCGAGGATCTGCATGACCCGCAGCGGCGCGGCCTCGGCGGCCAGCGCCTGCCACAGCCCGGCGCGCTCCAGCAGGTCGCGGCCGGGTTGCAGGATGGCGGTGGTGCGGATGTCGGCGCCCTGGGCCGCGGCCTCGGTCACCGGGGCCTGCGGGTCGATGCAGAGCGCGGTGAACCCGGCCGCGGCGAAACAGGCGGTGGCGGCCAGTCCCGCCGGACCGCCGCCTGCCACCACGATGTCTACGGTTTCGACGTCCTGCATGGGGGCCTTCCTTCCTCGTGTCGCGGCGAGCTTATCGCCCCGCGGTCACGAGGAGAAGGATACCGAACAGCACAGGGGTCGCCGCCACGGCCGCGATGCCGAGCGCCGCCAGGCCGAAGGCCGAGACGGCGAAGGCGAGCGCCAGCAGCCCGGCCAGAACCACGGTCACGAGGGCGAGGACCAGCGTCTGCGGCACGTCGGCCTCCTCCGGGTGCGGGGCCTCGCTGGCGGCGGTGTCCTGCGCCGCGCGGACGGGGGACAGGGCGGGATCGGGGCGGAGGGCGTGTGCGGTCGCGTTCATCTGAGGGGTCCTGAGTAGCGTTGAGGGGGCAGGAGGGAGGTAGGGCGCCGGCGCCCCGGGAACACACCGGCAGGGTGTCGCAGGCGGGGGCGCGCCTGTCCGCCCCGATCCGCCCCGATCAGCGCCGCACGATATGCGCGAGAAACCCGGTCAGGTCGTCGGTGTGGTGGTGGATATGCGGCGCGGGGTGCGGCGCGGGGGCCACCAGCACGGTGCGGAGGCCCATGTCATGCGGCACGGCGAGGTTGCGCGGATCGTCCTCGAACATCGCTGCCCGCTCCGGGGTCAGCCCGTCGGCGGCGAAGACCCGCTCGAAGGCGGCGCGGTCGGGTTTCGGATGCCAGTCCGCGTGCTCGACCCCGTAGATCGCGCCGAAGAGGCCGGCGAGGCCGCGCGCCGCCAGCACCCGCTCGGCATAGGGCGCGCTGCCGTTGGTGTAGACGATCCGCCGTCCCGGCAGCGCGGCGATCCGTTCGGCCAGCACCGCATCGGGCGGCAGCACCGAGAAGTCGATGTCGTGCACCTCGATCATGTAGGGTTCGGGGTCCACGCCGTGATGCTGCATCAGCCCGGCGAGCGTGGTGCCATGCGCCTTCCAGTAGCGGTGGCGCAGCGCATCGGCCGCCTCGGCATCGAGGCCCAGTTCGCGCATGACGAAGGCACTCATCCGCGCGTTGATCTGGTCGAACAGCCGGACCTCGGGCGGGTAGAGCGTGTTGTCGAGGTCGAAGACCCAGGTCTCGACATGGTCGAAGGCGTCAGGGGACATGCCCCATCCCCTAGACCGGACGGTCAACTGCGGCAAGCCGGTCCTTGTCCGCCGCGCGGCTTTCGGGATACCGTCGCATACATCTTGAGGGAGCCGTGCGATGGCCGAACCGAAATCGCAGAACCGCGATGCCTATGACATGATCCTCGGCGCGATCGACGAAGGGCTCTACCGCCCCGGCGACCGGCTGGTGGAGAGCGACCTGGCGGAGCGGTTCGGCGTGTCGCGGACCCCCATCCGCGAGGCGTTGCAGCGGCTCGAGACCCAGAGCCTGCTGACCCGCGACGGCCGCTCGCTGATCGTGTCCTCGCTCGATCACAGCCAGATGGCCGAGCTTTACACCGTCCGCACCGAACTGGAGGGCCTCGCCGCCCGCCTGGCCGCGCGCCACGCCGCCGAGGAAGAGGTGCGCGTCCTCGCCGAGATGGTCGAGGAGGATCACGCCCTGCTCGGCGATCCGCAGGCGATGAGCCGGGCCAACCGCCGCTTCCACAAGCAGATCCACCTCGCCTCGCACAACCGGTTCCTCGTCCAGCAGCTCGACCTCGTGCACCGCTCGATGGCGCTGATGGCCACCACCTCGCTGGCGATCGAGGGGCGGGGCGAGCGCGCGCTGGCCGAACATGCCGCCATCGTGGCCGCGATTGCCGCCCGCGACGAGGAGGCCGCCAACCAGGCGCTGCGCGCGCATATCTCGACCGCCTTCGAGGTGCGCCTGCGCAAGGATGCCGCCGCGTTCTGACCGGCCGGGCCGCGCTCAGCCGTGGCCGTGCTGGGTCTTGTCCCAGAAGAACGGGTTGCGCCCCATCTGCCAGACCGCGCGCAAGGTCGCCACGGCCCCCATCACGGTGTAGGCATAGCCAAGCGGCAGCGAGACCCAGAGCCAGCGCCGGTCCTGCGTCACCGCCAGCGTGATCGCCAGCCGGATCAGTTCCGCGAGACTCGTGACGACGATCGCGCCCCAGGACGCGACCCCCCCCGCCACGGCGAGGATCGGGTCCGGGTTCGTCACCATCAGAGCCCCGAAGCCCAGTGTCACCGGCAGGGTAAAGGCCGACAGGAGCGGGCCCAGCACGAGGATGTGGAACACCCCGAGCCCGAGCGGGCCGCAGCCCTGCCGCAAGGCCCGGTGGTCGTTCATCAATGCCCGCCACGTCATGAAGTAGCCCAACTGCCAGCGCGTGCGCTGCCGGATCCACGGCCAGGCGCGGGAGGTCGCTTCCTCGAAGGTGACGCTGTCCATTAGCGCCGTGCGATAGCCCGCCATGTGCAGCCGGAAGCCCAGATCGGCGTCCTCGGTCACGTTATGGGCGTCCCAGCCGCCCATCTCCTCGACCACGGCGCGGCGGATGAAGAGCGTGGTGCCGCCCAGCGGCAGCGGCATCCCGAGCCGCGCGAGGCCGGGCAGCACGGCGCGGTACCAGACCGCGTAGTCGAGCGTGAACTGCCGGGTGACCCAGGTGCTGGCCGGATTGTAGAAATCGAGCTGCCCCTGCACGCAGGCGAGGTCGGGCGTGCCCGCCGCGAAACAGCGCGCCATCTTCAGAAGCTGGTCCGGGTCCGGGCGGTCCTCGGCGTCGTAGATGCCGATCACCTCGCCCTCGGACAGCGCCAGCGCGTAGTTGAGGGCGCGCGGCTTGGTGCGCAGCGTCCCGCGCGGGACGATCACCACCCGCATCGCCGCCGTCAGCGCCGCGCCCGCGACACAGGCCTGGGTCATGTGGTCGTCGTCCTCGACGATCAGCAGGATCTCCAGCCGCCCCGCCGGGTAGCGCAGCGCGCCGAGGTGGCGGACGAGGGTTTCGGCAACCTCCGCCTCGCGCAGGAGAGGCACCATCAGCGTGACGCGGGGCAGGATGTCGGGCAGCGGACCGGGGACATCGCCGATGGTCGCCGCGGCCCCCGGCCCGCCGGTGACGCCGCGCCCGGCACTGGTCAGGTAGAACGCCACCGTCAGGGCCGTCTTGGCGACGAGGAAGACGAGGATCACCGCCAGTGCCAGCAGCAGCGCGTGGACCGGCGCGAGCAGGGCGCCCGGCACCGTCAGCGCGAGGACGCAGAGCAGCCCGCGCCCTGACGGCGTCTCCAGCGTCCGGCAACTGGTGGCGGCCGGGCGCAGGGTTTCGGCGGCGCGGGCGAGGTCGGCCCCCGCGCCCGTGGTCAGCAGGTCCCGCAGGGCGGACAGGGGCACCGGCACCGGCTCGGGCCGCCCGCCCGGCCAGGGCACCCGGTCGAGGGCCGCCGGGTTGACCACGGCGCAGCGCGGGGGCGTTCCGGCCAGCGGCGCGATCCCGAGGTTCAGGCAGCGCAGCGCGCCGAGGCGGCCCAGTTCCGCCCGGTCGAGCCGGTCCGGCGGCGCGCGCCCGGCCTCCGGAACCGGCCTGCCGGGGAGGGCGTTCAGGCGCAGACGGGACATGCCGGACCTCGCGGATGGGCCGCCGGACCGGCGGACGCCGCCATCCTCGCCTCCGCAGGGTTAAACGGAGGTTAACGTTCGCAAAGGGTCAAGAGCCGCGGCTCAGGCCGGGACGCGGGCGTCCATCGCGCGGGCGAAGCGCTCGAACAGGTAGTAGCTGTCCTGCGGGCCGGGGCTGGCCTCCGGGTGATACTGCACGCTGAACACCGGGCGGTCGGACATCCGGATGCCGCAGTTCGAGCCGTCGAATAGGCTGACATGGGTCTCGATCACGCCCTCGGGCAGGGTCTGGCTGTCCACGGTGAAGCCGTGGTTCATCGAGGTGATCTCGACCTTGCCGGTCTCCAGGTCCTTCACCGGGTGGTTCGCCCCGTGGT
>JAUHZL010000074.1 GCA_030425945.1 Alphaproteobacteria bacterium
ACCATGCGAACCTGGCTGCGGCGCAGCCTGATCGCGCTGAAGGAGTGCCTGAGCCGATGAGCGACCGGCCCGACATCGACCCCGAAGACAGCGCCGAGGCGGCGGAATACGCCCTCGGCCTGCTCGGCGTGTCCGAACGGGCGGCGTTCGAGGCGCGGCTGGCCGGATCGGCCGTGCTGCGCGCCGAGGTCCGGGACTGGCAGGCGCGCTTCGCCGCGATGGCGCTCGATGAGGTCGAGGCAGTCACTCCGCCGCCCGCCCTGAAGGAGCGCGTGGAGACCGCCCTCTTCCGCGACGCACGCCCGGCGGGCGGCCGGGTGCGGCAGTGGCTGGCGGGTCTCGGCGCGGCGGCGGCGATGGCGGTCGTGGTCCTGCTGCTGATCCCCGACGCCCCGCAATCCCCGTCCGGGCCGATCTATACCGCCGAGGTGACGGGCGACGCCGGGCTGACGCTGGCCGCGGCCTATGACGCGGGCGCGGGCGTGCTGACGCTGGCACGCCAAAGCGGCGGCGCCGCGCCCGGCCGGGCGCTGGAGCTCTGGCTGATCGCCGGAGACAACCCGCCGGTCTCGCTGGGCGTGCTGCCCGGCACCCCGGAGGTGACGCTGGCGGTCGCGCCCGACCTCGCCGCGGCGCTGGCGGGCGGGCTTCTGGCGGTCTCGGACGAGCCCGAAGGCGGCTCGCCCACCGGGCAGCCGACCGGCGCGGTGCTGGCCACGGGTCCGCTGACCCTGCTCTGATCCAAAATTTTTCTCTCTGAAACAGGGCGCTGAGAAAAAATCTCGGCGCCCTGAAACTTTTCAGACCGCCCTCCCGTGGGTTCTGGCAACTCCGGACGATGAGCTGCCGGAGATGACTGCAACAGGAGATACCAGAATGACACGCCCCCTCTTCACCGTCACCGCCACCGCAACCGCCCTGTCGCTGGGCCTCGCCGTTGGCGCAGCCTTCGGCGGCAGCCACTCGATGGAAAACCCGATGGTCGGCGGCGCGCCGATGTTCGCGGACAAGACCATCGTCGAGAACGCGGTGAACTCGGCCGACCACACCACCCTCGTGGCCGCCGTCCAGGCCGCCGGCCTCGTCGAGACGCTGTCGGGCGAGGGTCCGTTCACCGTCTTCGCGCCCACCAACGCCGCGTTCGAGGCCCTGCCGGAAGGCGCCGTCGCCGACCTGCTGAAGCCCGAGAACAAGGACGCCCTGACCACCGTGCTGACCTGCCACGTCGTCGCCGCCGACGCGATGTCCGACGCGATCGCGGGCATGATCTCGGATGACGGCGGCATGCATGTCGTCCCGACCGTCGGCGGCTGCCAGCTGCAGGCCAAGATGGACGGCGACATGATCACGCTGACCGACGAGAACGGCCGCACCGCGACCGTCACCATCGCCGACGTCAAGCAGTCGAACGGCGTCATCCACGTGATCGACACCGTCCTGCTGCCCGCCTCGTAAGGGCCGCGTCTTCCCGGTCCCGGTTGCGAAGCCCGGGACCGGACCGCCGGATGTTTCGACCAGTCGCGGCCCGCGTTCCTGGGCCGTATTGGGAAGGCGCCGACCCGGCGACGGGGCCTTCCCGCCTCTGACAGCGAAAGGACATACCATGACTGCCAGACCCATGACCCTCGCGCTTGCCCTTGCGGTCGGCCTCGGCGCCGGTGCGGCGCAGGCCGCCAATCCCACCGTGGGCGGTGCGCCGATGCTCGAGAGCCGCAACATCGTCGAGAACGCGGTGAACTCGCCCATCCACACCACGCTGGTGGCCGCCGTGCAGGCCGCCGACCTGGTGGACACGCTGGCCAGCCCCGGCCCGTTCACGGTCTTCGCGCCGGTCAATTCCGGCTTCGAGGCGCTGCCCGCGGGCACCGTCGAGGCGCTGCTCCAGCCCGAGAACAAGGGCACCCTGCAGAAGATCCTGACCAGCCACGTGGTTGCGGGCGACCTGTCGCTCGACACGATCCGGGCCCGCGCCCGCGCCAACGGCGGTTTCTACCACTTCCGCGCCGTGTCCGGTGACGCGCTTTCGGCGCAGGTGAAGGGCAACAGCACCTACATCTACGACGAGAGCGGCAATGCCAGCCGCATCACCATCGCCGACGTGGATCAGTCCAACGGCGTGATCCACGTGATCGAGAACGTCCTGCTGCCGCGCTGACGCGCGCCCGCATCCTGCGCGCCTGTTCCTCTGGTCCCCACCTCTCAAACAGGCGCGCGGGTCTTCGGGCCGGGGCGGTCCGTGTCCCCGCGACCGGCCAGCCCCGGCCCGAGCCATTTTCTCCGACCGAAGGAGGTTTCCCATGAACCGCCGCACCCTGCTTGCCACTCTCGCCCTGTCGCCGCTGGTCCCGGTCCGCGCCCTGGCCGCCGGGGAGGACTTCGAGGTTCCGCTGACGCCAGACGAATGGCGCGCGCGCCTGACCGAGACCCAGTTCGCGGTCCTGCGCGAGGAAGAGACCGAGCGTCCCTACACCAGCCCCCTGCTGAAGGAGAGCCGCGCGGGCACCTACCACTGCCAGGGCTGCGACCTGCCGGTCTATTCCTCCGAGACCAAGTACGACAGCGGCACCGGCTGGCCCTCGTTCTGGGACAGCCTGCCCGATGCGATCGGAACCCGCGAGGACCGCACCCTGCTGTTCCAGGTCCGCACCGAGGTCCATTGCCGCCGCTGCGGCGGACATTTCGGCCATGTCTTCGATGACGGCCCCGACCCGACCGGCAAGCGGCATTGCCTTAACGGCGTCGCGCTGCGCTTTCAGCCCGACGCCGCCTGAGCCGCCCGGATCGCGGTGCCCGCGGCCCAGCCGCTCGACCACGCCCACTGGAAGTTGTAGCCGCCGAGCCAGCCGGTCACGTCGACCACTTCCCCGATGAAGTGGAGGCCCGGCTGGTGGCGGCTTTCCAGCGTGCGCGCATCGAGCGTGCCGGTCTCGACCCCGCCGAGCGTCACCTCGGCCTTGCGATACCCCTCGGTCCCGGTCGGCTTCAGCCGCCAGTCCTGAACGCAGGCGGCGAGGTGCGCGAGTTTCGCATCCGACTGTTCGGCGAGGTTTCCGGCCAGACCGCTCGCCGCCACCCGCGCCGCCGCCAGCCGCTTCGGCAAGTGCTGCCCCAGCACCGTGACGAGGTCGCGCCGCCCCGCCTCGGCCCGCGCGGCCCTCAGCGCGCCCGGCAGGTCGGTGCCCGGCACCAGCCGGATCGCGATCTCGTCGCCCTCGCGCCAGTAGCTCGACACCTGCAGGATGGCCGGCCCCGACAGCCCGCGATGGGTGAACAGGAGCGCCTCGTCGAAGGTGCCGCCGTTGCAGGCGATGCGCGCCTCCGCCGCGACCCCGGCCAGATCGGTGAAGTCCCCGCCGAAGGTCAGCGGCACGAGGCCCGGCCGCGTCTCGACCAGCGCATGGCCGAACTGCCGCGCGATCCGGTAGCCAAGGTCGGTGGCGCCGATCTTCGGGATCGACTTGCCGCCCGTCGCCACCACCAGCCGCCGCGCGCGCACCGTCACCGGCCGCCCGTCGCGGACCAGCTCCACCCGGAACCGGCTGCCATCATGGCCGATCTCGCCGACGCTGGTGGACAGCCACAGCGCCGCCCCGGCCGCCGTCATCTCGGC
Organism: Alphaproteobacteria bacterium; assembly: GCA_030425945.1. GTDB lineage: Bacteria > Pseudomonadota > Alphaproteobacteria > Rhodobacterales > Rhodobacteraceae > Dinoroseobacter. Next base: position 3,611 of record JAUHZL010000074.1, read on the forward strand.
CTGCAGCAGATCGATGATGCGACCCGCGCTGTCGTCGCAGAAGAGCTGGCCCAGCGTCTTTTCGTGCCAGGGCACCCGGTGTTTCGCCACGAGGTCGAGGAAATCCCACTGGGTGTAGCGCTTGAGCGCCGACTTCGCGAAATGCGGGTTGCCGGACAGGAACGCCTCGGGCGCGACGTGGAGGTTGGTGAAATTGCACCGCCCGCCGCCCGAGATGCGGATCTTCTCGCCCGGCGCGGCGCGGTGTTCGACCACGACCGCGCCCGGCCCGGCATGGGCCGCGCACATCATCCCGGCCGCCCCCGCGCCGAGGATCAGTGTCCCGATGTCCTCGACGGCGGTCATTCGGCGGGCACGGCCTCCGGCGCCTCGGTCCCCGGCACCAGCCCGCCCTCGGCCAGCCGCTTCCACACCGCGTCGGCCATCAGCGTGTGACCGATCAGGTTCGGGTGCATCGTGCCGTGCTGGTCGCCCGAGCCGGTCATCTGGGTCAGGAAGCTGTCGTTGGCGGTGCGCACCGCGCGGCCGTTCGGGCTCCAGGCATAGGGTTGCCACTCGGAGGGATGCCAGCGCGCGAAGGCCGAGCCGTGCGTCGGCAGGTTCATCTTCACGCCCTGCCACCAGCCGTGGCCCAGCATCGCGTCCCGCGTGCCGCAGGCGAAGGTGATGCCGGTCACCCGCCCCATGACGGCAACCTGCCGGCGGAACTGCTCGGTCTGCCCCAGCACCAGCGGGGCCTCCGCGGCAGTCAGGTTCAGCTCCCACTCCTCGGTGACGTCGGTCGGGTCGAACGCCTTCAGCGCGTTGAACCCCGAGCGCGGGTCATAGCCCGGCCCGGCCCCCGGCGCGCTTACCGACGACAGGTTCAGCGGGCGGCACGAGACCGCGTCGGGCGTGTCGGGCGGCAAGGGGTCCCCGGCCCGCAGCGGGTCGGGGTACTGGCCCATCACGATCTGCGGCGGGGTGATCTTCAGGTAGGTCTCCAGCGCCCGGATCAGCAGGCGGTAGCGCGCGCCGACCCCGCTGTCGGTGCCCCATGTCCCGATCAGGTCGCCGATGTTGTAGCCCATCGCGGCGTCCCGGCGCTGGCAGTGGCGTGTCGCCTCGGTGTTGCTGGCGTCGTAGCGGAACGCCCCCGCCGGGCAGAAATCGGGCAGCAGCGCCCCGTCCACCCCGGTGTTCAGCGGCGACAGGTAATAGCGCACCATGTTGCCGAACCCGATGTCGTTGCCGCCGATCGACAGCAGGACGCGGTCCGGGACGCGCAGCCCGTCCCCGGGACAGACGAGCAAGCCCCCGCGCGGGGCGGTCTCGTCCTGCCAGTACCGGCGCAGGGTGTTGTCGAACTCGTCGCGCAGGCGCAGGAAGCTGTCCGGTCCCATCCGCCCGAACGGCGGGCGCGGCACGTGCAGGCCGCCGCGCCGGTGCAGGGCCCACAGGTTCTGGCCGCCGATCACCTGCGGCGGGGCGCTCTCGTAGGTCAGGCGCGGCGCGCGGCAGAGGTCCAGCACCGCCGCGTTGATCTGGCTGTAGCGGTTGGCCCCCTCGGCCTCGCCCTTGCCGCGCACGCGCCCCGGCGCGATCTGCGGCAGGAGCACCCCGTCGAACATCTCGGCCCCGGTGCAGGCATAATGCAGGTAGCTGACCAGCCGGTGCCGGTCCTCCGAGGCGATGCGGAACGCGGTCAGGGTCTGGTGCGAGAAGAAGCTGCGGTGGCAGCGCTCGTCGAGCCAGCGCGCCTCGCGGTCGATCACCAGCGGGTTCATCCGGGCGAGCCAGGTCGTGCGCCCGACCGCGCCATCGGCCACGTAGTCCCAGTCCGCGTCCCAGAGCGCGGGCAGGTCCGGGTTGCCCTCGCCCGAGCCGAAACTGTCGCCGAGCGCCACGATCACCTCGTGCGTCGGAACCAGCTGCAGCGTGACGCCACCGAGGCCGCCGTCGAAGCGCAGCGATACCGTGGACCCGGCCAGCGCGATGTCGCGGCGGTGCGGCCGGGTGCAGTCGGCGACCCGGGTCGGCGCGCCGTCCACGGTCCAGATGCACGGGCCCGCGTGGGGATAGGCCAGCCGGACCGCGACCCGGTAGGCGGGATCGGTCTCGCGGCGCACGGCCTCGGTGGCGGCGCGGCTGGCGTGCTGCCCGCTGGCATCCCACGGCAGGCGGTCGCGGCGGTTCGTGGCCAGCGCCGCGGCATATGGCGAGGCGAAGCCGTCCCCGTCCCGCGTCCAGAGCCGCCGGTGCCAGTCCGAGGCGCTTTCGCCCGGGCGGAAGGCATATGCGGCGAAAGTGCCCTCCGGGTCGTCGAGCCCGGCAAACGGCATGAAGCGCTGGACGATCTCCCAGTCGACCGCCGCCGCGTCCGACAGCGCGAAAGGATCGGCCGTCTGCGCCGTCGCCGTTCCGGCGGCCAGCGCAAGGACGGCGGCAAGGGCCGCGCGGCGGAACGGAAACAGGGCCATGAAATCACCTCGGGCAAGGGCTGGAGCAAGGCCCGCAGGGTCCGACCGGCGGGCAAGTCCTGTCAAGTCAGGCCCTCAGTCCCGGAAATTGCGGCTGTCCTTGATCTGGTCCCAGGCCCAGACCACCTCCTGCAGGCGCTCCTCGTCCGAGCGGTCGCCGCCGTTCATGTCGGGGTGCAGCACCTTGATGAGCGCCTTGTAGGCCTTGCGCACCTCGGTCTTGGTGGCGGTGTCGCGGACGTCGAGGATCTCGATCGCCTTGCGCTCGGTCGGCGGCAGCTTGCGGGTGCCGGTGGTCGCGCGCCCCGGGTTGCGGGTGGCGTTCTGGCCCAGCACCTCGTGCGCGTCGCTGATCCCGAGCCGCGCCCAGGCCTGTTCCTCGACCGAGCGGCGGAACGGCTTGGTGTCGCGGTTCCACACCTTGTCCGAGGCCATCTGCGCCGCGAGGTCCTGCTCGGCCCCGGCAGCGAAGGCGTTCCAGTTCAGGTTGTAGGCGCGGACGTGCTCCATGCAGAACCAGTAATACTCGTCCATCCGGTCCGGCGACTTCGGCGCGCGGTACTTGCCCGGCTTGTCGCAGCCCTCATGCTCGCAGACGCGCGTCGAGGTCTCGACGGCGCCCGACATGCCCCGCCGGCCGCGCGTCTTGCGCTTCTTGTCGGACGACACGCGCATGTCGAAATCGAACGGGGACCGGTCTGCCATGCTCTCTTCCTTTTCGACTCGGACGGCAGAGTTTAAGCGTCGGACTGTGAAGCGAAAGGGGGCCGGAGGTAAAAATGAGTCTGAGAGCCGAGATTGAGACGCGCCTTAAGGAGGCCTTCGCGCCGCGCAGCCTGTCCGTGGTCGACGACAGCGAGAGCCACCGGGGCCATGGCGGCTGGCGCGAGGGCGGCGAGACGCACTTCAACGTCGAGATCGCTGCCGACGCCTTCGCGGGGATGAGCCGGGTGGCGGCGCACCGGGCGGTGCACGAGGCGCTGGGCAAGGACCTCGTGGGGCGGATCCACGCGCTGGGGCTGAAGATCGGGGCGTGAGCCTACTCGGCGGCGACGCCGCTGTAGGTGGTGGTGCCGTCGTCGCGCATCAGCTTGCGGGCGCGGAGGACGCCGAGAATGCCGGCCTGCTCGGAGGGCGCTGGAATCGCGAGGATTTCCGCGTCCTGCGCGGGCAGTTGCCGGGGCTGGGCCGAACGGGCGAGATCGGCCTGGGGGCGGCGGAAGACGAGGATGTTCTGGTAGGTCATGGTCTTGCCGGTGAGGCCGACGCGCTCTTCGCAGGGCAGCGTGTCGGAGCGGACGTATTCCCAGCCCTCGGCCCCGAGCTCGTTCATCAAGCCCATCAATTCATTGGCGAATTTCGCCTCGGTTCCCTTGATGCCCTTGCCCGGGCGGCCCTTCTTCGGGGCGGGAACGACCTTGTATTCATAGTTCATCGCGGAAGCCTCGCACGCCAGCATCCCTCATGATGTGGAGAATAGACAAGCCTGTGCGACAAGTCCAAGGAATCCTTGAGACTCCCCGGTTTTGTCAACAGTTCGGCAACAGTGTTTTCCACAGGAGAAACCGGACCGGCCCCGGCCGCAGAGGCCCCCCTGCCCGCGCCGTCAAGGGGCACCGTACGGTACGTCGGTATCACGTCGGTATCACGTCGGTCTCGCGTCGGTGCGGTGTCGGTGGGGGTGTGGGGGGGTGAGGTGATGGGCGGGGAGCGGGCGTTTGCTGCGAGCGAGAGCCGAATGAGTGCTCTTGGCTGCAGCCGAAATGCTGTATACCATAGAGACATCAAAGAAATTCGGCTTGGCAACTTTCGAAATTCGGAAAATAAAAATGTTTTACCGCGCAGCACTAGATATCCGCGAGAACAACACCTCTTCAAATCGATCACTCTTGAGCTGCATTCGCTTTGTGGCTGACGTCGCGACGCCAGCCGTCTTTTATCTCAACCATGAATGGACCAAGTTGGAAGCGCTTGATACATTAGGTTTAGACTCCGCCCGGCTAACGGTTTCGCAGAAAGAGTTCCTAGGAAGCCACGACTTGCTACCCGGAGACCCGAAGGCTCTCGGCATGCCCACCCTAGTATATCTGGAGAACGGATCCTGGGAGAGGCCCACAGATCCCAAAACTGGCGCGATGTCAGGCCTCGTCGTGCCAAAGCGAGAGTTTGTCTTTTCAACGTCAGAAATAGTTCACAAAGCCTACCTTCGAGACAACGGATTAAATGCGCAGACAGCTATTCTGTGTCTAGCCGCTGTCGGGCTGGAGGTTATGCTTCCCAATGTAGCATTCAATCTGGTCGCAGATGAGGAGATTGAGCAGATAAAGGAGAAGTTCAAGGAAGAGCGGCACGCCTACCTTGAAGTGATAGCCAGGCTGGCGCAACAAGCATACGATGGCTTGAAGAACGGCGAGTACACTGACGTAATGCGCTGGGCTGAGAGCGAAACAGCATTTAGTCTGGCGCCAAAGGCGCGGCTCATTGAAGAGCGCGTTTCTTCTTTAACAGCACGGCAGTTGCGCAGAGCTGGATACTCTTTTTGGAAGGACGGAATCCCATCTATTGGTGCCGCTTACCTAGGCGGCGGCCTTGTGCCAGCGGCAGTAGTTGGTGGTCAATCTGCGCTCAAGACCTTGATCGATGGTATTAGTGCGGCACGATCAGAGAGGTTATTTCCAGAAATCGCTTATGCGATGAGGATTAGCAAGGAACTAAAAGAAAAAGAGAAAAAATCTTCCTGAACCGAATCGCCAAGAGGGTGGTGAGATGCAAGTGATCGCGGATAATAATGAAACATATGTTTTGCTCAACGGAATAAGTGTTTGCTCTGACATTCAGCTTGACGAAGGCTTGATACTTCAGCGCGCAGACACCTCGCACGTTGATTTCAATTGTGCAGTTTCAGCTTGCGCCACACCAGACGATATTCCGGTTATTCTGGCATTCATTCCCCGAATTAGCTCTCAGTTCCACATAAATGCAAACTCGCCCAAAGCCGCTGCCGCAAAGGCGTGGAACTCTAGTTGGGATGCACTGTTGCTGTCTGCCATTTTTCAAACTGAGGTGGGCTTCAATATTCAGTCCAGCAGTTCGGCTATGGACATATCTTCGCGCAGCAGTCTCCAAGCGATCCACCACCATATGAGCGGCCTTAATTCTTCACCACCCTATATAATATCTGACAGCGACGCTGAATGGATTTCAAGGCACTTCTCCTCTGCTCGCAAGCTACTTGAGCAGGATCGCTTTCTGACAGCGGTGCAATGCCTTTCGACCCACCACTTGCATCCGAACCCACGAATAAGACTAGCCGTGATTTGGGCTGGGATTGAGGGAATCTTCAATATTGAATCTGAACTGCGCTTCCGAATTAGTTTGTACGCAGCAAGATTTCTTCATCCTGAAAGTGAAACGGAAATGAAAGAAACCTTTCACATGGTGAGGGGATTATACGATGTGCGATCCAAGGCCGTCCACGGCGGTAATTTGAAGGGCAACTTGCAAGTTTCATGCGCTGATTCAGCGAAACTCTTGAATGCCATTATTGGGCTATTTCGTGATTTGTGTGGGTGGATTGGTTTCCGGTCATTCGACGATGGCCCCAGATGTTGTGCGGTAGGGTGAGGCTGGCAGGTGGCTGAGCTTGCCTGCGATCAGGTAGGCCATAAGGAT
>JAUHZL010000075.1 GCA_030425945.1 Alphaproteobacteria bacterium
GTCGGACGATCCCTGCGGGACGATCGGCTTGATGTCGTCGCCGTAGTCCCCGAAATAGCTCGACGCCATCCGGATCTCGTGGCTCTTCATCCAGTTCAGGTTGCCCTTCAGGGTGTTGATCTCGCCGTTATGGGCGAGCATCCGGAACGGCTGCGCCAGCCACCACTGCGGGAAGGTGTTGGTGGAATAGCGCTGGTGATAGATCGCGAAGGCCGAGATGAAGCGCTCGTCCATCAGGTCCGGGTAGAACTCGCCGACCTGCTCGGCCAGCATCATGCCCTTGTAGATGATCGACCGGCACGACAGCGAACAGACGTAGAGCCCGCTGACCTGCGCCGCGGCGGCGGCCTTCTCGATCCGGCGGCGGATCACGTAGAGCTCGCGCTCGAAGGTCTCTTCGTCGACGCCCTTGGAATTCGAGATCAGGATCTGCTCGATCTCGGGCCGGGTCGCGTTCGCCTTCTCGCCGAGGCACGAGACATCCACCGGCACATGCCGCCAGCCGTAGATGTAATAGCCCATCCGCAGCACTTCGGTCTCGACGATGGTGCGCCCGGTCTCCTGCGCGCCGAAATCGGCCCGCGGCAGGAAGATCTGGCCGACGGCGAACAGCCGGTCCTCGGCCGGGGTGTGGCCGGTGTGGCGGATCTGGTCCTTGAAGAACTCGACCGGGATCTGGACATGGATGCCCGCGCCGTCGCCGGTCTTGCCGTCGGCATCGACCGCACCGCGGTGCCAGACCGCCTTGAGCGCGGTCAGACCGGCCTCGACCACCTTGCGCGAGCGCGCGCCGTCGATGTCGACCACCAGGCCGACGCCGCAGGACGAATGCTCGTCGGTCGGGTCGTACATCCCGGCTTCGGCCATGCGGGCGCGCTTGGCTTCTTCGCGGGCGACCCAGGCGGCATCAAACTTCGTCATGTCTCTCTCCTTCCCGAAGAGTCCCCGGTGTCCGGGGCACTTGTCCCTTCCGCCGCGATCCGGGTCAGCGGGGCTGACCCATGGGGGACGCGGCGGTGTCGCTGCCCGGCAGATTGCTGCGGTGCAATACCGACGTGATACCGACGTGGAACCGACGTCCTGCCGACGCCGGTTTCACCTTATTCTGCGGCCACGACCGCGTTTTTCTGCAGTGCGGCGAGAATGGCCTCGGCCGCGTCGCGCCCATCGCGGATCGCCCAGACCACAAGGCTGGCGCCGCGCACGATATCCCCGGCCGCGTAGACCCCCGGCAGGTTCGTCTCGTGGGTGCGGAAGTTGGCCTTGATGGTGCCCCAGCGGGTCACCTCCAGTTCCGGCACGCCCCAGAGGCTCGGCAGCGGCTCGGGCTCGAAGCCCAGCGCCTTGATCACCAGGTCGGCGGGCTCGACGTAGTCCGCACCGGGGATTTCCTCCGGCATCTGCCGCCCGGTCGCGTCCGGCTCGCCCAGCTTCATGCGCTGGACATGGACACCGTCGACCGGCTCGCCGGAAAAGCCCTTGGGCGCAGAAAGCCAGACGAACTCCACGCCCTCTTCCTCGGCGTTCTGCACTTCGCGCTGGCTGCCCGGCATGTTGGCCCGGTCCCGGCGGTACAGGCATTTGACGCTGGTCGCGCCCTGCCGGATCGCGGTGCGCACGCAGTCCATCGCGGTGTCGCCGCCGCCGATGACGACGACGCGCTTGCCCTCGGCGTTCAGTTCCCCGGAAGTGAATTCCGGCACGTCGTCGCCGAAGCCGACCCGGTTCGAGGCGGTCAGGTAGTCGATCGCCCGCACGATGCCGGCAGCCCCCGCGCCCGGCCCGCCGAGGTCGCGCGACTTGTAGACCCCGGTCGCGATGACCACGAAGTCATGCTTGGCGCGCAGGTCGGCGAACGAGATATCCTCGCCCACGCTGCAGTTCAGCCGCATGGTAACGCCGCCCGCTTCCAGCTGCGCCATGCGGGCCATCACCACGTCCTTCTCCAGCTTGAAGCCGGGGATGCCGTAGGTCAGCAGGCCGCCGCCACGGTCATAGCGGTCGTAGACGGTGACCTGAAGACCGGCGCGGCGCAGCATGTCGGCCGCCGCAAGCCCGCCCGGACCGGCCCCGATGATGCCGACGCTCTCGGGCCGCTCGACAGTCGGGGTGATCGGCTTGACCCAGCCCTCCTCCCAGGCGGTGTCGGTGATGTATTTCTCGACCGAACCGATGGTGACCGTGCCATGGCCCGACTGCTCGATCACGCAGTTGCCCTCGCACAGCCGGTCCTGCGGGCAGATGCGGCCGCAGATCTCGGGGAAGGTGTTGGTGGCCTGGCTGATCTCGTAGGCTTCCTGCAGCCGCCCTTCGGCCGTCAGCTTCAGCCAGTCGGGGATGTTGTTGTGCAGCGGGCAATGCGACTGGCAGTAGGGCACGCCACACTGGCTGCACCGCCCGGCCTGCTCGGCCGCCTTCTCGCGGGCATACTCCGCGTAGATTTCCTGGAAGTCCTTCGAGCGCGCCTCGGCCGCCCGCTTCTCGGGCATCTCCTTGGCCACCGTCACGAACCTGAGCATCTTCTGCGTCGCCATAGCCGCTCCCAATTTCTGTCGCGCCCGTTTACTCTCAGACCAGATCAAAGAAAAGTCAGAGCCACTGACCTAAATCAAGTATTCCTCGCGCTCCACCGACCAGCCGTTGCCAGAATCGTGGATTTTATGTCAATCATGCTGACCTTCTTGGCGCATTTCCTTTTTGCGACGCGGCATTAGGGTCAGCTCAGCGAATCATCAGGCCCCCTCAGAATGACCCTCTTCCACCTCCTCATGCTGGCCGTGATCCAGGGGATCACGGAATTCCTGCCCATCTCGTCGTCCGGGCACCTCATCCTCTACCCGCTGCTCACCGGCGCGCCCGATCAGGGGCTGGCCATCGACGTTGCGGTGCATGTCGGCACCCTCGGCGCGGTCATCTTCTACTTCTGGTCGGACGTGGCCCGGGCCCTGGCCGGCCTGCCGAAGCTGCTGCGCTGGCAGATCGACGACCAGGGCGCCTGGCTGGCGCTGTGCCTCGTGGTCGCGACGATCCCGGTGGTCGTGGCCGGCCTGCTGCTCAAGCTGAGCGGGCTCGACGTCATGATGCGGTCGGTGGCGGTGATCGGCTGGACCATGCTGATCTTCGGCATCGTGCTGTGGTGGGCGGACCAGCAGTTCGACCACGTCCGCACCGCCGAACAGTGGACGCTGAAGCACGCGATCATCCTCGGCCTCTGGCAGGTCATCGCGCTGATTCCGGGCACATCGCGCTCGGGCATCACGATCACCGGCGCGCGGGTCCTGGGGTACAAGCGCGAGGACGCGGCGCGGCTGTCGATGCTGATGTCGATCCCGACCATTCTCGCGTCCGGCGTCCTGCTCGGGGCCGATGTCGTGGGGCAGGCCGATTTCGCGATGCTGCGCGATGGCGCGATCGGGGCGGCCTTCGCCTTTGTCGCGGCCTATGCGGCGCTGTCGCTGATGATGCGGTTCCTCAAGGTCTACAGCTACACGCCCTACGTGATCTATCGCGTGATCCTCGGCGCGGTGCTGCTGGTCATCGCCTACACCTGAACGGAAAAAGGGCCCGGGGCACGACGTCGCGCCCCGGGCCCTGTTGGTCCGTCGGGTGGCAGAGCGCGTCAGGCGCGCAGGTTCTTGGCCGAGTCGGTGATGTCGTCATATTGCCCGGTCGGACGGAACCGCCAGAGGTAGGACGACAGGACCGAGTCGAGCGCCGTCGGCTCGATCCCCAGATCGGCGAAAGTCCGGGTCTGTCCGGTCACCACGTTGTCCCGCTTGAGGTTGCGCACCTGGTCCCGGGTCAGGATGCCGTTGTGGAACAGCCCGACGGTGACCGCCTGCGCCATGTCGAGCACGAAGCCCATCAGGCCCGCGATCGGGAACGGCACGCCGAGGATCAGGCGGCGGCGGTGAATCACGGTCAGCATCTGCTGCATCAGCGCGCGGAAGGTCTTCACCTCCGGCCCGCCCAGCTCGTAGATGCCCGGCGCGGCCTCGCCCAGCACGCCCTTCACGGCGGCGGCCGCGACGTCCTCGACGTAGACCGGCTGGAACTTCGTCGCGCCCCCGACCACCGGCAGGATCGGCCCGAAGCGCGCCATGCTGGCGAACCGGTTGAAGAAGACGTCTTCCGGACCGAACACGATGGAGGGCCGCAGGATCACGGCGTCGGGCATGTGACGCAGAACCTCGGCCTCGCCCAGCGCCTTGGTGCGGGCATAGTCGCTGGCGGACGCGGCATCCGCGCCGATCGCAGAGACATGGACCATCCGGGCGATGCCCTTCTCGGCGGCGATGCGGGCGATCCGGGCGGCCCCCTGAAGCTGCACCGGCTCGAAGGTGTTCTTGCCCTCGGGCGCGAGGATGCCGACGCAGTTGACCACGGCATCGGCCCCGTCCATCGCGGCCGCCACCGAGGCGTCGTCCCGGATGTTGCAAAGGACCGGCTCGACCTGCCCGACCACACCGTAGGGGCGGACGAACAGGGCTTCGTTCGGGCGACGCACCGCCACCCGCACACGCCACCCGGCCTGGGCCATCCGACGCGCGATATAGCGACCGACAAAGCCCGATCCGCCGTAGATCGTGACGAGGTTCGACATGGCTGGCTCCTCCGTCTGGGGTCTTGCCGGGGATACCGGCACGGCCCTCGCCGGGCAAGGCGCAAACACGTCGCGGGCAGGCGGAAAGAAAGCCGATTTATTGCCGTTGACACCCCCCGCGGCCCCGATTACACCCCGCCCTCACGACACCGGCCCAGGTGGCGGAATTGGTAGACGCGCTGGTTTCAGGTACCAGTGGCCGAAAGGTCGTGGAGGTTCGAGTCCTCTCCTGGGCACCATTCCCGAGCCACCCCCGGAGGGATCGAGACTTGGGAGGTTCCGTGACCCACACCCTGCACCATCGCGACCTTCCGGACGGGCTCGACCTCGGCCCGGTCGTTGCCATCGACACCGAAACCATGGGGCTGAACCCGCACCGCGACCGGCTGTGCGTGGTGCAGCTGTCGTCCGGCGACGGGACCGCCCATCTCGTCCAGATCGAGAAGGGTCAGACCGAGGCCCCGAACCTGTGCCGCATGCTGACCGATCCGGCGGTGCTGAAGCTGTTCCACTACGGGCGCTTCGACATCGCGGTGCTTCTCAAGACCTTCGGCGTTCTGACCGCGCCGGTCTATTGCACCAAGATCGCCTCGAAGCTGGTCCGGACCTACACCGACCGCCACGGGCTGAAGGTGCTTCTGCAGGAAATCCTGGACGTGGACATCTCGAAGCAGCAGCAGTCCAGCGACTGGGGCGCGGCCAAGCTGACCCCGGCGCAGGTGGAATACGCGGCCTCCGACGTGCTGTACCTGCACCGGCTGCGCGACGCCCTCGACGGCATGTTGGCGCGCGAGGACCGGACCGCCGTGGCCGCGTCATGCTTCGCGTTCTTGCCGACGCGGGCGAAGCTGGACCTGATGGGCTGGCCCGACCTCGACATCTTCTCGCATTAACGGGTCACCCGGACATGGTCGATCCCGCCAGTCTTCTGTCCACCGCACGCCGGGTCATCGGCACCGAGGCCGAAGCCCTCGGTCAGCTGGCGGCGGCGCTGGACGACAGCTTCGTTCGGACGGTCGAGGCGATTCTCGCGTCGAAGGGCCGGGTGATCGTGTCGGGCATGGGCAAGTCGGGACACATCGCGCGCAAGATGGCGGCAACCCTGTCTTCGACCGGAACGCCTGCGCATTTCGTGCACCCGGCCGAGGCCAGCCACGGCGACCTCGGCATGATGCGTCCCGGCGATGTCGTGGTCGTTCTGTCGAACTCCGGCGAGACGCCGGAACTGGCCGATGTCATCGCCTACACGCGGCGGTTCAAGATCACCCTCATCGGCGTCGCCAGCCGGCCCGACAGCACGCTGCTGCGCCAGGCGGATGTGGCCCTGCTGCTGCCCGACGCCGAGGAGGCCTGTGGCGAGGGTATCGTGCCGACCACGTCGACCACGATGACGCTGGCCCTCGGGGATGCTCTGGCCATCGCCCTGATGGAGCACCGCCGGTTCAGCCCGGACGATTTCCGCGACTTCCACCCGGGCGGCAAGCTCGGCGCGCGACTCAGCAAGGTCGGGGACCTGATGCACGGCGGCGACGAGGTGCCGCTGATCCCGGTGAACACCCAGATGACCGAAGCACTCCTGGTGATCTCGAAGAAGGGCTTCGGCGTCGTCGGCGTGACCGAGGACGGCAAGCTGGTGGGCATCATCACCGACGGCGACTTGCGGCGGCACATGGACGGCCTGCTTGGCCGAACGGCAGGCGCGGTGATGACACGCGGCCCCAAGACCATCCGCCCCGAGGCGCTGGCCGCCGAGGCACTCGCCATCATGAATGAGCGGAAGATCACCTCGCTCTTCGTGCAGGATCCCGGCCCCGAGGCGCGGCCGCTCGGTATCCTGCACATTCACGACTGCCTCCGCGCCGGGGTCGCCTGAGCCGTGGCGGACAGGTCCGGCCGCTACACGACCTTCGTGACCACGGCAAAGATCGTGCTGCCTCTGGTCGCGCTCGGCCTGCTGGCGAGCCTGTTCCTGTTTTCGGGGGTGCAGCGCGACATTCGGGAACTGCCCTACTCCGAGAGCGAAATCGCCGAGATCATCACCGGACAGCGGCTGAGCGCGCCACAATACCGCGGAACGCTGGAGAGCGGCGACGTGATCGCGGTGACGGCCGACAGCGCCGCGCCGTCCCCGGAGGACCGGCAGACGATTCTTGCCGAAACCGTCTCCGCTCGGGTCGACCGCAGCGACGGCGAGACCATCGAGATGACCGCGCCGCGGGGCGGACTGGACCAGACCGCCCGGACCGCCTTCGCGGAGGGCGGCATCGTGCTGACGACATCCGAAGGCTACGAGTTGCGCGCCCCGCGCGGGACCGCCGCCATCGATGGCCTCGATGTCAGCGCGGAGGGCCTCGTCGTCGTGCTCGGACCGGGGCTGAGGCTGGAAGCCGGCGCGATGCATCTGAGCGGATCCGGACCGGGAACCGAGCAAGTGGTTTTCACGGCCGGGATAAAACTGCTATATCGCCCGCGGGATGCCGACCGGCCCTGAGGGACGCGGCCAGCCGAGAGAGAGACCTGCGCCCATGCCTTTGCGTTCCCTGACTGCCCTGTGTCTGGTTCTCTGGTCGGGAGCGGCACTCGCTCAGGGGACCGCGATCGAACTCGGGACAACCCCGGTCAACCCCGACGCCCCCGTCGAGATCACGGCGGACAGCCTGTCTGTGGACCGTGAAACCGGGTTCGCGATCTTCACCGGGAACGTGCGCGTCGTGCAGGAGCAGATGACCCTGTCCGCCGACGTGATCGAGGTCCGCTATACCGAGGCCGACAAGGCGCAGCCCGGCGAGGAAGGCGGCATCGACCAGGTCGACGCGAAGGGCAACGTCATCTTCATCAACGGCGAGGACGTGGCCGAGTCGGACAACGCGGTGCTGACCCCCCGCGACGACCGCGTGGTGATGACCGGGAACGTCCTGCTGACCCAGGGCCCGACCGTGATCGCGGGCGAGCGCATGGTCTTCAACCTCGCCACCGGGGCGGGGCGCATGGAAGGACGGGTCCGCACGGTCATCCGGCCGGGCGGCTCGGAATGAGCGGTCCGCAGCTCAGCCTCGCCGATACCAAGACAGGGCTCGTCGTCCGGAACCTGCGCAAGAGCTACAAGCGGCGCCCGGTCATCCGCGACGTCTCGATGTACCTCGCGCGCGGCGAGGTGGTGGCACTGCTGGGGCCGAACGGCTCGGGCAAGACCACCTGCTTCTACTCGATCGCCGGCCTCGTGACCCCCGAAGGCGGCGTGGTCGAGATCGACGGGCGCGACGCGACGCAGCTGCCGATGTACCGCCGGGCCCGGCTCGGGATCGGGTACCTTCCGCAGGAAATGTCGATCTTCCGCGGCCTGTCGGTCGAGGACAACATCGCCGCGATCCTCGAGATCGCCGTGTCGGATCGCAGCGTGCGGCGCGACCGGCTGGAGACCCTGCTGTCGGAATTCTCGATCGAACACCTGCGCCGCGCGCCGGCGCTGGCCCTGTCCGGGGGCGAGCGTCGCCGGGTCGAGATTGCGCGCTGCCTCGCGGCCGATCCGAAATACCTGCTGCTCGACGAACCCTTCGCGGGCGTCGACCCGATCGCGGTCGGCGAGATTCGCGGACTGGTCTCGGACCTGAAGACGCGCGGCATCGGCGTGCTGATCACCGACCACAACGTTCGCGAGACGCTCGACATCGTGGACCGCGCCTATATCCTGCACGACGGCAAGGTTCTGATGAGCGGCACCACCGACGAGGTGGTGCGCGACGAGAACGTGCGGCGGGTCTACCTGGGACAGAACTTCCGGGTCTCCTGACGCGCGGGGAGGCCCAGCATGGCGGCAGCCACCGGTCTGCACCTCAAGGCGCGCGGCAACCAGCGCCTGTCCCGGGACATGATGCAGGGCATGGCGATCCTCGCCCGTCCCGCCGCGACCCTCCGCGCCGAACTCGAAGCCGCGATGCTGGAGAACCCCGCCCTCGACCTGGCCGAGCCGATGGCGCAAGGCTTCGGCGATGGCGCGACCGACAGGATCAAGGCCGACCCCGACCTCGGCAGCCTGCTGCGCGATCAGCTTCGGCTGGAGCGCCTGCCGCAAGCCGTCCTGCGTGCCGCGCGGACGATCACCTGGGCGCTCGACGACCGGGGCTGGCTGGACATGGACCTGGCCGAGATCGCGACGCTGGCCGACACCACCCTGGAGGAGGCCGCCGCCGGTCTGGCCGCCGTGCAGGCCTGTCAGCCCGCCGGTGTGGCCGCCCGGGACCTGCCCGAATGCCTGGCGCTGCAACTCGTTGCCGGGGGCGAGGACCCGGCCGTGGCCCGGGCCGCTGCGGCCTGCCTGCCGGACCTTGTCGCCGGGCACTGGAAGCGGGCGTCCGATACCAGCGGGCTGGATATCGGAACGCTGAAGCGCCTTGCGGCGCTTCTGCCCGCGCTGACCGCGGCGCCGGGCGCGGGCTTCGGAGCGGCCGCGCGGGCCCTGCTGCCCGATCTCGTCGTGCGGGTCGAAGCCGACGGGACGCTGACCGTCGGCCTGAAGCGGGGCGTCCTGCCCAACCTGCGCCTGCACCCCGGCCTGCCCGACGATGGCAGGCTGGCCGAGGCGCGGCGCGAGGCGGAGGGTCTGATTCGGGCGCTCAACTTCCGCCGCAGCACGCTTCTGCGGGTGGGCGCCGCGGTGGCCGAGCACCAGCGCGCCTGGCTGACCGGCGCCGCCGACGCATTGGGTCCGCTGGAACGACAGACTGTCGCAGCCGAGCTTGGCCTGCACCCGTCGACGGTCGGACGGGCGGTCCAGGACAAGGCGATCGACACGCCGCACGGGGTCCTGCCCCTGTCGGCGCTGTTCCCGGGAACCCTCGACCGCAGCGGCGACGGCCCCAGCGTGCACGCCGTCCAGCAGCGCATCGCCCGGCTGATCGCCGCCGAGACCGGCGGCCGGGTGCTGTCGGATTCCGAGATCGTGGCCCGTCTGTCCGAGGAGGGCGTTGACATCGCGCGGCGAACTGTCGCCAAATATCGGGGATGTCTGAGCATCCCGCCCTCGCATGTCCGCAAACGCCGGAAGGCCTTGCGGAGCCTTGGCGGCGAACCCGTGGGTGTCTGACCGTTTCCCCCCTGTTTACAGAGTGTTAGCGCAGGCACCCGGAGGTTCAG
>JAUHZL010000467.1 GCA_030425945.1 Alphaproteobacteria bacterium
GCGCGCTTTCCGATTTCATCACGCAAGCAGGCGGGTCTTACATCTCGCCGCCGAACTGGGCGAGATACGCCGCGACATCCTCACCGCCACGCGGCAGCTTGAAGGTCATGTTCGACCGTGCCGAGCTGTCGCCCGAATGGTCGCGCAGGTAGGCGGTCGGATCGGCAACGTAGGTCGCGACCTCTTCCTCGGTCCACACGAGGCCGGCCTCGCCCGATGCGACCATCGCATCGCTGTAGCCGCTGAAGCCCTCGGCGGTCCCGGCCTGGCGGCCGATGACGCCGTACAGGTTCGGACCGGTGTTGACGGCCGCGCGGCCGGCAATCACTTCGCCCGCCGGGTCCACGATGTGGTGGCAGGCGATGCACTTGCGGAATTCGCGCTCGCCCTTGGCAGCGTCGCCCTCTGCAAGAGCCGGGGTCGCGACAACTGCGGCGGCCAGAATTGCGTAAGTCAGTTTCATGGATTCCACTCCTCCGGATTTACTCCGTTGCGCAATGTAATCCGTCAGCCTGACAGTCAAACGTCAAGGCCAAACAACCTCATGCGACGGCATGCGACAGCGCACATTGCTTCCACAGGACCGTCAGGGCGTTCACAAGGTGGTGAAGGTCCGCGTCGGTGTGGTTCGGGCCCGGGGTGAAGCGCAGGCGCTCGGTTCCCTTCGGTACGGTCGGATAGTTGATCGGCTGCACGTAGATGCCGAAGTCCTGCATCAGGATGTCGGCGATCTGCCGGCACTTGACCGGGTCCTTGATCATCACCGGGATGATGTGGCTCGGGTTGTCGAGATGCGGGATCCCGGCCCGGTCGAGCAGCTTGCGCAGCAGGGCGACCTGGCGCTGCTGGCGCGCGCGCTCCTCGCCGGAGACCTTGAGATGGGCGATCGAGGTCTGCGCCGCCGCCGCGATGGCGGGCGGCAGGGCGGTTGTGAAGATGAAGCCCGACGCGAAGGAGCGGATGAAGTCGCACAGCGCCCGGCTGCCCGCGATGTAGCCGCCGACCACGCCATAGGCCTTGCCCAGCGTGCCCTCGATCAGGGTGATGCGGTCCATCAGGCCCTCGCGCTCGGCCACGCCGCCGCCGCGCGGACCGTACATGCCGACCGCGTGCACCTCGTCGATATAGCTCATGGCGCCGTGCTTCTCGCAGACCTCGACGATCTCGCGGATCGGCGCGATGTCCCCGTCCATCGAGTAGACGCTCTCGAAGGCGACGATCGTGGTCGCGTTGGCGGGCAGCGCGGCCAGCTTGCGGTCCAGGTCCTCGGGGTCGTTATGACGCCAGATCACCTTCTCGGCACGGCTGTGGCGGATGCCCTCGATCATGCTGGCGTGGTTCAGCGCATCGGACAGGATCACCGCGTTCGGCAGGCGGCTGCCCAGCGTGCTGAGCGCGGCCCAGTTCGAGACATAGCCCGACGTGAACAGCAGCGCGGCTTCCTTGTGGTGCAGGTCGGCCAGCTCGGCCTCCAGCGCGACATGGTGCGAGTTGGTGCCGGAGATGTTCCGCGTCCCGCCTGCGCCCGCGCCGCATTGCCCGACGACCTCCTGCATCCGCGCGACCACGTCCGGGTGCTGCCCCATGCCGAGGTAGTCGTTCGAGCACCACACGGTGATGTCGCGCTTCTCGCCCGCGTCGCAGATGTTCTGCGCCCTGGGATGCGCGCCGCACTGGCGCTCCAGTTCGGCAAAGATCCGGTAGTTGCCTTCGGATTTCAACTGGTCGAGCTGTGCCTGGAACAGGGCGTCGAATGTCATGGCGTCCTCACTTCGCGTAGTCGGTCTGATCGTTGGTATCGGTCTTCGGCGCGGGCAGCATCCAGCGCCAGAGTTTCTCGTCCGGCAGCTTCGCCACCATGAACCAGTGCTCGAGCAGCGCGAGCCCGGTCAGCGCCGCAAGCAGCGCGAAGCCGGTCACCGCGCCGGGCGTCGTGGCGGCGTAGAGCCG
>JAUHZL010000076.1 GCA_030425945.1 Alphaproteobacteria bacterium
AGAACGTCATCACTTGGGCGCCCTTTCTGGTGAAGGCCCCGAAGGCTCAGTGCCAAGGTGTCCTTGGCCCGCGACAAGTCCTTTTTGATCTGGTCAAGGCTGGGCTTCTGGTCCGGTCGCCCGAAGACAAACCCGGTTCGGTCGAGTGTTCCCCAATAGGTCCTTCGATTGATGAAGTGCCGCGTGTCCTCGGATAGATCGCTCATTTGGGCAGACAACTGGTCTACAAGCTTCACCGCGCGCTCCAGTTCTTTCCTGGCGCGGGCCTTGTCCCTCGCCGCCCGCTGGACCTCTTCCTTGTAGTGCAGGACCGCTTGCCTCAGATGCGCCCGTACGAATGGCCGCAACAGAACGCGCAAACCGCGTGGGAAGGTCCTGCGGGCGAGCTCGGCAATGCGTGTCTCGGCGTCCGGGTCCAGTTTCATCGCTACTTCACCACCCTCAAGTGTCCCGGTCCGCTCGGTCGCGGCGGGGGCGTGCTGAGGGATGCGAATATCGCCGCGCTGTTTGTCTCGGCGGCGGCACGGATCGGATCGTCGGCAAGATGCGCATAGCGAAGCGTCGTCTGAAGCTGGGTATGGCCGAGCAGCCGCCCGACCATCTGGATCGGCATCCCACCTGACACGGCAATCGAAGCGTAAGTGTGGCGCAGATCGTGGATTCGTACGTCATCGAGACCCGCCTTGGCGCGCAGCCGCCGCCATGGGTGCTGCAGGTCCGTGATATGGGCATCGGGCCGCTTGCCCTCGATGATGAAGGGATGCCCGCCCGTGCGCGGCAGACCGGCCAGCACCGCACGCGCCGCGTTGGGCAGCGGGACGCATCGCCTGCCCACCTTGCTGTCCGGCAGTTCAAGCCCGCGATCCGTGATGTAGTCCCAGCGTGCCGTCTGTATCTCCATCAGGCGGCAGCCGGTGAGCAGCAGCAGCCGGAAGGCCGCCGTGACGAAGGGTGTCTCCGACCCGTCCCGCTCGGCAGCGGTCAGCACGTCGCCGAGCCGCATCAGCTCCGCATGGGTCAGGTAGCGCTCGCGCTTGTTCTCCTTGTACTTCGGGATATGGCGACAGGGGTTCGTGCCATCAGGGCGCAGTCCCCACATCTCGGCCAGGTTGAACATCTTCGACAGCACCGCGAGCGTCCGGTTCGCCTGCGTCGGGGTGCCCTTCATCCGATAGTGCAGGTTGGCGACGTCCTTGCGATGCACGTCCGTGACCTTGAAGCAGCCAAGCGCGGGCTTGATCCGCTGCCGGATTTGCGCCCGGTAGTCCCGCGCCGTCCCCGGTTTGAGGCGCACGTCCACATGCAGTTCGAGGAACCGGTCGCACAGATCGGCCATCGTCGGGGCCATCCTCTCAAGCGCGATCTCCTCGACGGGGTCCAGTCCCCCGGCCACCTGCCCGAGC
This sequence comes from Alphaproteobacteria bacterium, assembly GCA_030425945.1. Taxonomy (GTDB): domain Bacteria; phylum Pseudomonadota; class Alphaproteobacteria; order Rhodobacterales; family Rhodobacteraceae; genus Dinoroseobacter. The sequence goes on from JAUHZL010000076.1 coordinate 1,404, forward strand.
ATCCCGCGTGCAATGGTGCGGGCCTCTTCTGTCGTGATGGTCCCGTGCCGACCGAGTGCGGCGCGTCGGGTCCGGGCACCTTTCCGGTACTGCACCTGATAGGTCTTCACACCGCTGGGCAGCACCCGGACCCCGAAACCGGGAAGGGTCGCATCCCACACGAAATAGTCCTTCGGCTCGACCGGCAGGGCGGTCACGCTGCGCTGGGTCAGTTTGGGCATTCGCATACCTCCTCGGACCGGCCCGATTCATGGAAGCCCTATGGAAGAGCGGGGCCGGAAACCGTGGGGTAATCGGTAGTCGGGGAGGGTTCCGCCGGTCAATGATGTCGGAACAAATTCAGTAATTTAGCGTAGCCAAGGGTAAAGCAGAGAATCGCAATACGGCAGCTTTTAATCAGTGGGTCACAGGTTCGAATCCTGTACGGCTCACCACTGCGCCGAAAGTGAACCGGATTGCGTCCCTGCGGGGGCGGGCAGGTGCTTTGGCATCGCCGTGATACGCGACTGTGGCACAGCGCATGGCGGGGTCGCCTCCGCCGCGAGATATCGCAGAAGCGATTGTCCGTATTCGGTCTTTTGCATCGACCGCGCCAGATCCGTCAGCGCCTCGGCATCGATCCATCCGTTCCGGTAGGCGATCAGTTCCGGTGCGGCCATCGGCTGTCCCGTGCGGCGTTGGCGATCCCGGACCAGTTGGGCCGCGGCCAGCAGATTGTCGTGGGTGCCGGTGTCGAGCCAGGTCACGTCCGGTCCGAGGGCGGCGGACTGCAAGCGCCCATCGTCCAGGTAGCTGCGCAGGAGGCAGGTGATCTCCAGCTCTCCCCGCTCGGACGGGCGTTGCCGCGCGACCCGGTCGGACGCATCCGCCGGCAGGGCATAGAGCCCGGTGATCGCCAGATTCGAGGCCGGTCGGGCCGGTTTCTCGACAATGGTTCTCGGCTGGCCGGTCTCGTCCAGCCCGAGCACGCCAAAGGCACGCGGGTCCGCGACGGCCTTCGTGAACAACCGGGCGTGCGACGTGTCGGGGTCCAGCCCGGCGAGGGCCGGGATCGGGGTGTCGCCGAGAAACAGGTTGTCGCCCAGCACCATCAGGCAGGACCTCGGGCCGACGGCCTCCGCCATCAGGGTCACCGCTTCGGCGACCCCTCTCGCCTGCGCTTGCAGCACGTAGTGGAGGGTGATCCCGAACCTTGCCCCGGTCCCGAGCAGGCGTCGGTAGGTTACGGCATCCTGCGGGGTGGTGATCAGGACGATCTCGCGCAGGCCCGCCTGCATCAGGACCGACAGCGGGTAGTACACCATCGGCTTGTCGTACACCGGCAGCAACTGCTTGGAGAGCGCCCGGGTCGCCGGGAACAGGCGCGACCCCGTTCCCCCGGCGAGCAGCAGGCCGATACGGTCACGCGGCATGGGGGCTTGATCCTCTGTCGGCGAGAAGAAGGAAGGGCCGCCGCCAGTCCGGGCGGTCGAGGCCAAAGACCTCGGTGGTGGCGGTCATGTCGAGACGGCTGTTCAGGGGCCGGCGCGCCGGTCTCAGGGCCGGGTCCGTCCGGGTGTCCCGGATGAGGGGCGGCAGGCCGTGGGCCGCCAAAATGGTGCGGGCGAAGTCCGCGCGGCTGACATCGGGGCCCCCGGCGAAATGGAACAGGCCGCCGCTCCGGGGGGCGTCGCACAAATGGCGCGCCACGGTCAGGCAGGCGCGGGCCAGGTCGGGCGCGTGTGTCGGGCCGCCGATCTGGTCCGCGACCACGTCGAGCGGCAGGCCGCGCCGGGCGGCGGCCAGGATGGCCTGCACGAAACCGTGCCCCCGCAGGTCGAAGACCCAGGACGCGCGCAGCACGCAGGCGACGGCCCCAGAGGTCAGCACCGCGGCCTCCCCGCGGGCCTTGCTGGCCCCGTAGCGATTGACCGGGTGCACCGGGTCGCCGGGGCGGTACGGCAGATCTCCGGTGCCCGGGAAGACATGGTCGGTCGACACGTGAACCATCGGGATGCCGAGATCGGCACAGCTCCGCGCCATTTCGCCCGGTGCCTCGGCGTTCACGCGTTCTGCCATGTCCGGCCGGGTCTCGGCGCCGTCGACATCGGTGAAAGCCGCGGCATTGATCACGGCGTGCGGGCGGAGGTGCCGGATCGCCGCGGCGCAGGCGCCCGGCCGGGACAGGTCGGCCGCCGCGCGGTCCAGAACGATGGCGTCCGGCTCCGCGGCGGCCAGCGCCGTTCCGAGTTGTCCGCTGCGCCCGAAGACGAGAAGGGTCATGCCGCGCCCCTTTGCGGCAGGGCGGCGGGTTCCCGGAGGGCCAGCGGCCGCCACCAGTCCACGTTTCCGAGATACCAGTCGATGGTCCGGGCGATCCCCTCCGATATCCCGGTCCGCGGCACCCAGCCCAGCTCGGTCCGGATCCGGCTGCCGTCGATGGCATAGCGGCGGTCGTGACCACGCCGGTCGGTGACATGGCGAATCAGCCGGGCATGCGGGGCGGCCTCCGGGTACCGCTCGTCGAGGCGCTCGCAGAGCAGGGTGACGAGGTCGATGTTCGGGCATTCGTATCCGCCCCCGATGGCATAGGTGCGCCCGGGTGCGCCCCGCGCGAGTACCCGCATCAGCGCGTCGGCATGATCCTCGACGAAGAGCCAGTCCCGCCGCTGCTGCCCATCCCCGTAGATCGGCAGGGGCTGGCCGAGGAGGGCACCGACGATCGTCCGGGGGATCAGCTTTTCCGGGTGCTGGAAGGGGCCGTAGTTGTTCGAGCAATTGGTCACGATGACCGGAAGCCCGTAGGTCACGCCCCAGGCACGGGCAAAGTGGTCGGCGGCGGCCTTCGACGCGGCGTAGGGCGAGCGCGGGCTGTAGGGCGACTCCTCGGTGAAGCAGCCGTCGGGCCCGAGGGTTCCGAACACCTCGTCCGTCGAGACATGGATGAACCGGAAGTCACGCGGGCGGTTGCAGTCCTCCCAGTAGCGCAGGGCGCTGTCGAGCAGGGTCACGGTGCCTGCCACGTTCGTGTCGAGGAACCTGCGCGGCGCCTCGATGGAGCGGTCCACGTGGGTTTCGGCGGCCAGGTGGAAGATCGCGTCGGGCCGGTGCCGGAAGATGCACCGCTCCACGGCGGGGGCATCGGTGATGTCGGCGCTTTCGAACCGGAAGGCGCCGTGCTCCGACAGGTCCGCGAGGGTCCGGTCGCTGGCGGCGTAGGTCACCTTGTCGAGCACGGTCACCTCGTGCCCCTGCCGCAGGGCGAGGCGCACGAGGGTCGATCCGATGAACCCGGCCCCGCCGGTGATCATGAGGCGCATGCGAAGGTCTCCTTTTCCCGGTCGGCGGTGTGGAAGGGGCTGTCGAACTCCGCGAACGCGGGCGCCGTCGCATCGCGGTCCGACAGGGTCGGGGACCGGTCGAGGTCCCAGTCGATGCCGAGGCTGTCCCAGCGCACGACCCGTTCGGACCCGGCGTCGTAGGCGGCGGTGCACTTGTAGGCGAGTTCGGTGTCGGGCTGCCGGGTGACGAAGCCGTGCAGGAAGCCCGCCGGGATCCACAACTGGCGGCCGTTCGCGGCGGTCAGGTCCACCATGACGTGCTGCCCGTAGGTGGCCGAGCCGCGCCGGACATCCACGGCGACATCGGTCAGGGCCCCATGGGCGCAGCGCACGAGCTTGCCCTGCGCATGGGGCGGGGCCTGGCAATGCAGTCCGCGCAGGGTGCCGACCCGGTGCGAGACGGACAGGTTGTCCTGCACGAAACCGGTCGGCAGGCCGAGGTCGGCAAAGGCCCGGCTGGACCAGGTTTCGCTGAAGCTGCCACAGGAATCGCGATGCCGCGACGGCTCGAGCACGAGCAGGCCGGCGATGGGGGTTTCTCGTACGATCACGGAGAGTGCGTCCTGTTGTTCGCTGTCCGGGGACAACGCCCCGATGCAGGCATCCTCCGCAGCGTCCCTGAAGATGCGGTTAACTCTGACGGAGGGGGGCGCGTTGGCGTCGCATTCTGACGGCCCGGTCCGGGCATTGACGGGCGACGCTGCGGGAAGGACCAGACCGGAGACGACCATGGCCGCCGATCCGCTGCTTCAGCCCTATCGCCTGAAACACCTCACCTTGCGGAACCGGATCATGTCCACCGCGCATGAGCCGGCCTATTCCGAGGACGGGATGCCGAAGGACCGCTACCGGCTCTATCACCTGGAAAAGGCGAAGGGCGGCATTGCGCTGACCATGACCGCAGGCTCGGCCATCGTCAGCGCCGACAGCCCGCCCGCCTTCGGCAACCTGCATGCCTATGACGACGGGATCGTGCCCTGGCTGCGGCGGCTGGCGGACGACTGCCATGCGCAGGGCTGCGCGGTGATGATCCAGCTGACGCACCTCGGACGGCGGACGACATGGTCGCAGGGTGACTGGCTGCCCGTGCTGTCGGCCTCGCCGGTGCGGGAGGCTGCGCATCGCGCCTTTCCGAAGGAGGCGGAGGATTGGGACATCGACCGGATCGTCGCTGATTACGCGGCGGCGGCGCAGCGGATGCAGGAGGCCGGCCTCGACGGGATCGAGTTCGAGGCCTACGGGCACCTGATGGACTCGTTCTGGTCGCCGGCCACCAACCACCGGACGGATGCCTACGGCGGGTCGCTGGACAACCGGATGCGCTTTGCCAACCGGGTGATCGACGCGGTGCGCGACGCGGTGGGACCTGAGTTCATCGTCGGGATCCGGATGGTCGCCGACGAGGACTGGGACAAGGGCCTCAGCCGCGACGAGGGGGTCGAGATCGCGCGGCGCTTCGCCGGGTCGGGCAAGATCGACTTCCTGAACCTGATCCGCGGTCATCTCGAGACGGACGCGGCCCTGTCGAAGATCATCCCGATCCAGGGCATGGCCAGCGCGCCGCATCTCGATTTCGCGGGCGAGGTACGCGCGGCAACCCGGTTCCCGGTCTTCCATGCCTCGAAGATCTCGGACGTGGCGACGGCGCGGCATGCGATTGCCGAGGGCAAGCTCGACATGGTGGGCATGACCCGGGCCCATATCGCGGACCCGCATATCGCCCGGAAGGTGGCTGCCGGCGAAGAGGCGCGGATCCGTCCCTGTGTCGGCGCGACCTACTGCCTCGACCGGATCTACGAGGGGGGTGGCGCGCTCTGCATCCACAACGCGGCGACCGGACGCGAGGCGGTCATCCCGCACGAGATCGCGCGGGCGGAGGCTTCGCGCCGGGCGGTCATCGTGGGGGCAGGTCCGGCGGGGCTGGAGGCGGCGCGGGTGGCGGCCGAACGCGGGCACGAGGTGCATGTGCTGGAAGCGGCATCGCAGGCCGGTGGCCAGGTGCGGCTGCTGGCGGCGAATCCCCGGCGGCGCGAGATGTCCGGCATCGTCGACTGGCGGCTGGCCGAGCTCGACCGGCTCGGCGTGACGATTCGCTACGACACCTATGCCGAGGCCGAGGATGTGCGGGCACTGGCCCCCGACGTCGTCGTTATCGCAACGGGGGGTCTGCCGCAGGCACCGCCACTCGAGGCGGGCGAGGACCTCGTCACCACGAGCTGGGACATCCTGAGCGGCGAAGCCCGTCCGTCCGGGCGCGTGCTGGTCTATGACGACCACGGCGGCCACGCGGGGCTGAGCGCCGCCGAGGTGCTTTCGGGCAAGGTCGATCTGGAGATCGTGACGCCGGAACGGATGTTCGCCCCCGAGATCGGCGGCCTCAACCATGTGCCCTACATGGCGGCCTTTCACCGGGCTGGTGCGCGGATCACAATGCAGCGCCGTTTGCAGTCGGTTCGCCGCGCGGGCAACCGGCTGGTGGCGGTGCTGGGGTCGGACTTTGCCCCCGGCGCGACCGAGGAGCATGAGGTGGACATGGTGGTGGCCGAACACGGCACCGCGCCGCTCGATGAGCTCTACGTCGCGCTGAAGCCGCTGTCGCGGAACCTCGGGGCCGTCGACTATGGCGCGCTGGTCCGGCAGCAGGACCCTTTCGCCCTCCGCAACCCGGACGGCGACTTCCTGCTCTACCGGATCGGCGACGCGGTCACCTCGCGCAACATCCACGCCGGGATCTACGACGCGCTGCGCTACGGGCTGCTCTGGTAGCAGTGGACTCGACAGGTCGGGGACGCGGAGCATATAGAGTGAGAACATTTAACGAACATCACTCGGGTGCGCGATGTCCTCCTCCGCCGAACGGCAGGTGCGGCGCTATCTGTGCCTCTGGTTCCCGCGGCTTCTGGCCGAGCAGGCGGCCCGCGCGGCGGGGCTGGCCCCGACCAGCCCGGTGGCCGTCATCGGCGAGCGCGGGACGGCCCGGATCGTGGTCAGCGTCGGTCTCGCGGCCGAGCGGCAGGGCGTGCGCCGCGACCAGAGCCTGAGCGATGCGCTGGCGCTCTGTCCCGGCCTCGTCACCCGGCCACTCGACCCGGAGGCGGGGCGCGGGTTCCTGACCGCGCTGCGGCGCTGGGCGGGGCAGTTCTCGCCCTGGGTCGCGGAAGAGGCGCCGGATGGCCTGATGCTCGACATCACCGGCTGCGCGCACCTGTTCGGCGGCGAGGAGGGGCTGTTGCTGAAGGTCGAGTCCGACTGTGCCGGGTTCGGACTGAGCCTGCGTGCCGGGCTGGCCGAAACCCCGGGCGCGGCCTGGGCGCTGTCCCGGTTTGCGGGGCAGGAGGCGCACCCGCTGCGCAACGGGGATGCGATCGACCAGGAGGCCCACGCGACGCGCAGCCGGGCCGGCAAGCGGCGACATTGGAGCAAGGGCGGCGACAGCCCCGCCGTGCCGCTGGCCGGTGCCCCGTCGGGCCGGATCGCGCCGCCGGGTCGCCTGCTGGCCAGCCTCGGCGGTCTGCCCGTGGCCGGGTTGCGCCTGTCGCCGGATGCGCTGGAGGCCGCGAACGCGCTGGGCCTGCGCCGGATCGAGGACCTGGTGGGGATGCCGCGCGGCGCGCTGGCGCGGCGACTGGGTCCCGAGGTGCTGGACCGGCTCGACAAGACGCTGGGCCGTGTGCCCGACACGATGACGCCCGCGCCGCCGCCGGTGGGCTTCGGCGTGCGGCTGAGCCTGCCCGAGCCGATCGGCACCGCAGAGGACCTGCTGGCGGCGATCGACCGGCTGCTGCCGCCGCTCGCGGCCAAACTGGCCGCGTTCGGGGTCGGCGCCCGCAAGCTGCGGCTCGAAACCTTCCGCAGCGACCACACGCGGCAGCGCTTCGACATCGGGCTGGCCCGGCCCACGGTCGAGGCGGCCGACCTCCGGCCCGTCCTGAAGATGCAGATCGACCGGATCGAGCCGGGATTCGGGATCGATGTCGTGCGGCTGGAAGCGGTCCGGGTCGAGCGCTGCGATCCGGCGCAGAGTGCGGGCCTCGCCCGCGGCGGCACCGGGGGTGCCCGATCCGAGGCCGCGTTCCAGGACCTGCTCAGCCGTCTCGGCACCCGTGTCGGCCTCGAGGCGATCACGCTGGCGCATCCCGGTGACAGCCACGTGCCCGAGAAGGCCGCGGTGATCTATGCCGCCGCATGGGCCGCGCCGGTGCAGGCCTGGCCGGTCGGGCGTGCCGTCCGGCCCCTGACGCTGAGCGACATCGAACTGGTCCATGCCGCCCCCGTCCCCGATCTGCCGCAGCGCCTGCGCTGGCGCGGGCGGGACGAGGACGTGGTGTCCGTCGATGCCGGGCCCGAGCGCGTGGCGCCCGAATGGTGGCTCGACGATCCGGCGTGGCGGTCGGGGCTGCGCGATTACTGGTGCGTGACGACCGCGGCGGGCGCGCGGTTGTGGGTCTGCTTTGCCCATGGCGCCGAGATCTCGGGCGGCTGGTTCTGTCACGGTCAGTTCGCCTGACCACGGATCGCCGCTTGATTTGCAAAACGCAGCGCGCCACTTTGGAAGAATGACGGTGCAAACCCCGCTTCCCTTCTCGCAGGCAGCCCCCGAGCAGGTGCATTTCAACCGGCAGGAGCTGAACGTCATCCTGTCGCTCTACGGGCGCATGGTCGCGGCCGGTGAGTGGCGCGACTACGGCATCTCCAGCCTGCGCGACCTGGCGGTGTTCTCGGTCTTTCGCCGCACCGCCGAGCATCCGCTCTACCGGATCGAGAAGCGTCCGAAGCTCGCCAATCGGCAGGGGCAATACAGTGTCGTGGGCCTCGATGGCCAGATCCTGCGCCGGGGACACGATCTGCGCACCGTGCTGCGCGTCCTCGA
>JAUHZL010000468.1 GCA_030425945.1 Alphaproteobacteria bacterium
GACCACGCGCCAGGTCTCGCCCGGCGCGTCGAGCATACGCTGCTCGGTCGCGGCGAGGACCGAGGCCTCGCCCTCGATGCGGGCCTCATCCCTCACGGCGCACCAGGTGATGATAGGTTCCCTCGGCGGCCCAGAGGCTCTCGTGGTCGCCTTCCTCTACGACTTTGCCGCGCTCCATGACCATGATGCGGTCGGCCGCGCGCACGGTCGAGAGGCGATGGGCAACCACCAGCGCGGCGCAGCGGCGGCGGCGCAGGCTTTCGATCACATGGGACTCGGTCACGACGTCGAGGGCGCTCGTGGCTTCGTCGAGGACGAGGAAGCTCGGCCGGCGGGTCAGCGCGCGGGCGAGTTCGATGCGCTGGCGCTGGCCGCCAGAGAAGTTGGCACCTCCCTCGGCCACGGCGGCGTCGATCCCTCCGGGTAGCGCCTGAACGTCCTCCAGAAGCCCTGCGTCCGACAGCGCGTCCCGCATCCATTCCTCCGGGATCGACTCGTCCCAGAGCGTGAGATTGCTCCGTACCGTGCCGGCGAAGATGTGGATGTCCTGATCGACAAAGGCGACCGAACTCGCCAGCACGTCGGCATCGATCGCGGCGCGGGGACGGCCGTCGAAAAGCACGTCGCCCTCCAGCGGCTCCAGCAGCCCCGCGACCATCTTGGCGACCGTCGACTTGCCCGAGCCCGAGCCGCCCACCAGTGCAAGCTGGCGCCCGGGCTCGATCAGGAAGGATACGCCCTTGATCATCGGCGGCTCCAGCGGCTGATAGCCGAATGTCAGGCCGCGCGCCTCGACGCGGCCGGAGAGACGGGTTGTCGGCGCAGCCTCGCGGGCCTCGGCGGGCAGGCGCGCGCGCTCGCGCTCCCGACGCGCGTCGGTCGTCTCGAAGTCCAGCATGTCGTCGAGCCGGGCGAGGTTGCCGCGGATCTGCTGCACCTCGACCGAGAGCGCGAGCATCTGCGAGATCGGCGCGAGGAACAGCGCCATCAGCGCGTTGAACGCCATCAGCTCGCCGTAGGACATGTCGCCCTCGAGCACATAGAGCGCGCCGAGCACCATCGTGAACAGGCCGACGAAGGTGTTTGTCACCGTCGGCAGCACTGAGAACACTTGGTTGTCCACCTGAAGCTGCTGGCGAGCGATGTTGGTGTTGGCGAAATGGCCGGCCCAGCGCTCGAAGAAGCCGTTCTCCATACCGTTCGCCTTGATCATCTCGATCGAGCGGATGCCGGCGAAGGTCGCGCCCTGTAGCTTCCCATGCTCCTTGGCGATGGCGAGGTTCGCCTCCATTCGCCGGTCGGCCACAAGGCGCAGGAACAGGAAGTTCACCAGCGTCATCGCGAGCCCGACCAGCGTCAGCGGGACGTTGTAGGTCAGCAGAACGAAGCCGAAGGCGACCATGGTAAACACCCCGATGATCGCGCTCGTCAGCTTGCTCGCGATCAGCCCTACTAGCGCGTCGTTGATTCCCGTGCGCGCCACGACCTCGCCCACATAGCGCTGCGCGAAGAAGTGGTAGGGCAGCTTGAGCATGTGGCGGACGTACCGGGCCTGGAGCCGCGCGGCCATCGACATCTGCATCCGCCGCACGAACAGCCCGTTCAGCGCCTGTCCCGTAAGCTGGAACAGCAGGGTGGCCGCCATGAACAGCAGGATCGGGCGCAGCCAGCCGGGATTGGTCCCGACGATCACCTCGTCCACGATGATGCGCGTGTAGGCGGCGGCGGCGATGCCGGGAAAGATCCCGATCGCCCCGCAGATCATTAGATAGACTAGGGCGCCGCGCGCGCCCTCGGTCCGGTTCCAAAGCGCAGGCAGGACGGCGGGGCGCGCGCCGCCCTTCTCGAACTCCGGTCCGGGCGTCATCACAAGCGCGACGCCGGTGAAGCCCTCGTCGAACTGGCGCCAAGTGACGCTGCGATGCCCGACCGCGGGGTCGTTCAGC
>JAUHZL010000077.1 GCA_030425945.1 Alphaproteobacteria bacterium
GTTCTGGCCGAAACGCCCTTCGGCACGGTCGGCCTGACGGTCTGCTACGACGTGCGGTTCCCGCATCTCTACCGCGCGCTGGCGCAGGCCGGGGCCGAGATCCTGACCGTGCCCGCCGCCTTTTCCACCGCCACCGGGCCGGGGCACTGGCAGACCCTTCTGCAGGCCCGCGCGATCGAGTGCGGCGCCTACGTCCTGGCGCCCGCGCAGACCGGGGTCCATCCGACCTCGACCGAAAAGCGGCGCGCCACGCACGGGCACTCGCTGGCCATCGACCCGTGGGGGACCGTGCTGGCCGACGGCGGCACCGCGCCGGGCGTGACGCTGGTCGAGATCGACCGCGCGACCGTCGCCGGGGTGCGGCAGAAACTGCCTTCCCTTTCGGGCGACCGTCCTTATGCTGCACCGTCATGAACGACGGGCCCGTGGCTGACCCTCTCGCGGTCGCGCTCTTCAGCGAACTTCTGACCGCCGAGCAGCTTGCACGCAACCGCCTCTCCAAGGCGTTGCCGAAGGGCATGGAAATCAGCCATTTCGCCGTTCTGAACCATCTCGCCAACCTCGGGGACGAGCGCACGCCTGCGCAACTGGCGCGCACGTTTCACGTCACCAAGGGCGCGATGACCAATACGCTCGGCAAGCTCGAGTGGGCCGGTCATGTCCACATCCGGCCCGACTGGGACGACGCGCGCCGCAAGATGGTGGCGATCAGTCCCTCCGGCCGCCGGGCCCGCGATGCGGCCATCCAGTCGATGACCCCGATGCTGGCGGACGTGGTGCGCGATGTCGGCCCCGAGAAGGTCCGCGCCGCCCTGCCTGTCCTACGCGAGCTGCGTCGACGGCTGGGCGAGGAGAGCTAGCTCCGCCAGCCAACGCTCGATCTCGGCCAGGACCGCGTCCGGGTCTTCCTCGTGCATCAGGTGGCCCAGCGCGGGCAGGTCGCGGTGCGTGGCCTGCGGCAGCCGGGTCGCGGCGCGGGCACTCGTGTCCGGGGCGACCGCCTTGTCTCGCGCGCCGGTCAGCAGCAGCACCGGCACCCGGATCTGCGGCAGCCGCGCGATCAGCGGGCGCAGGTCCCAGACCGACATCATCGTCAGCGCCCCGTCCACATGCGCCCGGTCCCGCACCAGCCGGAAATAGGGCCGCAACTGCGCCGGGCTCAGGCGGCTGCCGGTCGCGGCGATCATCTGGCCCACGTTGCGCGGCGTCGCGGTGCGCGCGAAGAAGAGCGCGGTAAAGGGATTGACCGCCAGCACCTTCGCAAGGAACGGAAACAGCCACCCGGCGACGCCCTGAAACTCGGCCAGCGCCCCGTTCAGCGTGACGATCCCCTTCAGCGGAAGCCGGTCCGCCAGCTCCAGCGCCACGGCCCCCCCGGCGGAATGCCCGATCACTGCCACCGGGGACAGGCGCTCGGCCGCCATCAGCGCGGCGATGTCCTCGGCCACCTGCGGCAGACGGGCCCGCGACAGCCCCGTGCGCCGGGTAAACCCGTGACCGGGCAGGTCGAGGGCCACGACTCGCCAGCGCCGCGCCAGCCGGGGCATCAGGTCGGCGAAGGAATGCGACGAGGCCCCTGCCCCGTGCAGCAGCAACAGAAGCGACGCGTCCTTCGGCCCCATCTCCTGCAAATGCCAGGTCGTGCCGTTGACCGTGCGGAACCGGCTGGCCTCGGCCAGCGGCCAGTCGGCCTTTTCCGCCTCCCAGTTCACGGCACCAGGGCCCCGGCGACGGCGGCGGACAGCCGCCCGGCGTCGGCGCGCGGCAGCGGCAGGTAGGTCGCGTTCATCTCGCCCGCGAGGTCGCGCAACTGCGACTGCGGACGCGGGCTCATGTCGATCACCAGCGCGGGCGTGGCGGTCGCCCGCACCGCCAGCGCCATGCGTCGTGCATCCTCGGCCGCCGTGGGCCGGTCGGCCCGGCCATCGAGAGCGATGTTCGCCCGCCCGTCGGTCAGCAGCGCGATCGAGGGCGTCAGCCCCCGCCCGCGCGACAGGTCCGCGAGGTCCAGCGCGCTGCGCAACCCGGCGGCCAGCGGTGTTCCGCCACCCCCCGGCAACCCGGCCAACCGCCGCTTCGTCTGCACGAGCGAGCGGGTGGGCGGCAGCAGCACCTCGGCATGATCCCCCCGGAACGCCACCAGGGCGACATAGTCGCGCCGGGCATAGGCTTCGCCCAGCAGCAGCTCGACCGCGCCTTTCGCCTCGGCCAGCCGGGTGAAGGCGGCCGACCCGCTGGCATCGACGGCAAAGATCAGCAGGCGGTCGGACTTCTCCTCGAACCGGCGCAGGCGGATATCCTCGGCCCGGATCAGCACCTTCTGCGGGGCGTCGGGCGTCAGGCGGCGGCGGATCACCTGCCAGGGCGCGGCAGCCCGCAGGGTCGCCACGAGGTCGATGCGGCTCTGCCCGTCCAGCCGCCCGGGGCGCGACGGCAGCGGACGTCCGCGCCGGTTGCCTTTCTTCGCCGCCCCCGTCCCGGCACTCGCGCCGGTCACGCGGGGGGCTTTCCCGGCCGCCAGCTTCGCCAGCAGATCGGCGGGCAGGATCGCGCGGGCCGCTTCCAGCAGCACCTCTTCCGGCAGCATGTCGGGGACATTGTCCTCGTCCGCATCGGGCTCGGGGGTGTCATCGCCGGTTTCCGGTTCGGGCGGCGGCGGCGGCTCCTCGGCCTCCGGCTCGGGCGCCTCCTCCGGCTCGGCGGGCAGCATCGTGGCGCGCGGGGCCAGCACCAGCTCGACCGCGCAGATCAGGTCGTCCTCGGTCACCACCGGCTCGCCGTCCAGCGCGGCACTCGCCCGGGCGGCGGCCAGCGCCAGCAGCGGCGCCCTGAGCGAGGCGATGCCCAGCCGGTGCGCCACGCGCACGACCGTCTCGACCGCGTCGGCAGGCAGGCGCACGGCGGGCAGGCGCGCCCGGGCCGCGGCGATCAGGTCCGGATCGATCTCCAGGTCCGGGCAATCCGCAAGCGCCAGCCCCGACAGGTCGACGTGCAGCGCCAGACGGTCCGCCACGGTCTGCGGCAAGCGCTCGTCCGCCTCCGCCCCTTCGTCCAGCGCGACGACGCAATGCCCCTGCCCCGCGTCCAGCACCTGCGCCAGGCGCGCCGCGAGGCCGCCGGTCAGCCGCTCGGCCATCGGCACCACCAGCGCCCGGGGACCGTTGCCCAGCACGCCGCGCGACCGCACGACAGCCCCGGCGGCCAGCGTGGCGGCGAGGTCGACGCCGCCGAACAACTGCTCGTCCGTCAGGGTCAGCGGAAGGCGGGCGGCGGGCGTCGGGGCCAGAAGTCCCGGCAACACCGCCATCAGCCGTTCGCGCGCAGGGCCGACCCGCGCCTTCAGCCAGAGCCCGCCGAGCCCGCCGGGATCAACCGCCAGCAACGCCACGGCGGTCGCGGCGCGACCCCAGACCTCGACCGGGTCACGTTCGGGGGGAGGGGCAGGCGCCAGCATCGGATCAGGCCAGGACCTCGGCCACGGCGCGCTCGACACGGGTGCCCGAGCCGGCCTCGTCCAGCGGATCGCGGCGCAGCCGGTGGCGCAGGGCCGAAGGGGCGATGGCGCGCAGATGCTCGCGCGTGACTTCGTCGGCCCCGGCGAAGGCGGCATAGGCCCGCGCCGCGCGCAGCAGCGTCAGTTCCCCGCGCAAGCCGTCGGCGCCCAGCGCCACGCAGAGCCGCGCGCAATCGCGCAGCGCGTCGTCCGAGGCTTTCACCTCGCGCAGCAGCGCGCGGGCCGCGAGGATGCGGGTCCGCAACGCGGCATCCTCGCCGGTCCAGTGCGCCATGAACCCGTCATGGTCCGTCTCGTAGGCGTCGCGGCGGCGAATGACCTCGATCCGCTGGTCGATGTCCTTCGGGCTGGCGACCTCGACCGACAGGCCGAACCGGTCCAGAAGCTGCGGGCGCAACTCGCCCTCTTCCGGGTTCCCCGAGCCGACCAGCACGAACCGCGCCTTGTGACGGATTGACAGGCCTTCGCGCTCGATCACGTTCTCGCCGGACACCGCAACGTCCAGCAGCAGGTCGACGATATGGTCTTCCAGCAGGTTGACCTCGTCGATGTAGAGGTACCCGCGGTTGGCGCGCGCCAGCAGGCCCGGCTCGAACGCCTTCTCGCCCCGCGTCAGCGCCCGCTCGATGTCGAGCGCGCCGACCACCCGGTCCTCGGTCGCACCCAGCGGCAGGTCGACCACCGGCGTCGGCTTCTCGACGAGCGTCTCGTCGCGAATCTCGGCCCAGTCGGGGCAGTCCTCCCGGCTGGCCGAGTTGCAGGGGCACCCGGCGACCGCCGTGATCGGCGGCAGCAGCGCGGCAAGCGCCCGCACGCTGGTCGACTTGCCGGTGCCCCGGTCGCCGAACACCAGCACCCCGCCGATGCCCGGATCGATCGCGGTCAGGATCATCGCGCGCTTCATTTCGTCCTGGCCGACGATGGCGGAGAACGGGAAAGGATGGGTCATGCTGTTGTGTCCTTCGTCAGGCGCGCCAGGGGGCTGACGCCGTTCCAGCTTCCGGCGTCGCCGAGGACGCGGAAGCGGGCATAGAGTTCTTCGCGGAACCAGTTTCCGTCCCGCACCGCGCGGATCGCCCGCGCATGCGGCCCGTCCGGGCGGCGGGCGAAATCGGCCATGCTGGCGGTGTCGGGCCAGATCGAGAAGGTGACCTGCTGCAACAGCGGCACCTCGCCGATCCCGATCTTGAAGACCACGTTCGGGTCTGCGCCGATCACGTCCTCGATCGGCGGCACGCGGCGCCAGAACAGGGTGGCGACGGCAGGTTTCACCGTCGCGCGGGTCAGCGCCGCCAACGGCCCGGGGGTGGCGTCCTCCCCGGCGGCAAACGGCGTCGCACCGGACCAGTGGCCGCGCACGGAGGTGGGCGTCAGGAAGACGGTCCAGCTTTCTTCGGCATGCCGCGCCCAGCGCCGGAAGGTCGCGCCGCGTTCGGTCTGCGCCTGCGCGGTCCCGAGGTCGTCCCAGGTCGCAAGGATCGCGTAGACGGCGGTGTTGGGGATGGGCGTGAACCCCTCGCCGGTGCCGGACCCGCAGAGCTTCCAGAACCCGATACCGGGGGTGCGCGGCAGGGTCAGACGGGCGGCACCCATCTGCGCCAGCACCCAGAGGCGCTGCCGCAGGGGCCCGAACCGGTAGAAAGAGAGGCTGACGGTCTGAATCGGACCCACTCCCACGGATTCGTCACACGATGTGTCAACTTAGTCTGACAGTTTTGTTGTCAGATGGAAAGTCAAATCGCGTCGGCGATCCGGGGCGGCGGGGTGCGGGGTCCGGTCGCCTCCGGCTCGTCCTTGGTGACGCGGGCGCAGACGAGGACATCGACCCCCGCCGCTCCCGCCGCCAGGCAGGCCTCGGTCGCGGCGGCCAGCGTCGCGCCGGTGGTCATCACGTCGTCGACCAGCAGGATGTCCCGGCCCCGCAGCGCTGCGCGCCGGTCGGGCGCCGGGGCGATCACCCCGTCAAGTATCGCGAACCGCTCGTCGCGCCCCCGATGATCGAGCGCCGGCGTCGCCCGCAGGCGGCGCAGCGCATCGACCGCCACCGGGCCCGACCCGCCCATCGCCCGCGCCAGCAGCGCCGCCTGGTTGTACCGCCGCCGGAACAGCCGCCGCGGATGCAGCGGCACCGGGATCACCAGCGTGTCGGGGGTCAGCAACGGTCCCGCGGCCCGCCGCAGCCACGGACCCAGCGTCCGGGCCAGATCCGTGCGGTCGGCATGCTTCAGAAGCAGCATGATCCGGCGTCCGCTGGCGGCATAGCGGAACACCGCCCGCCCGCGCCGCCACGGCCGCGCCAGCACGAGGCAGTCGTCGCAGGTCAGCGGCCCGTCCCCGACCGCACCCTCCGGCACGAGGACCGGGGCCGCGCAGGTCGCGCAAAGCGGCCCCGTCAGCATCGGCGTATCGCGCAGGCAGCCCGGGCACAGGTGAAAGGCAACGCCGGTCTCGGCCCGGCACAGCGGGCATTCGGGCGGAAACAGCCTGTCAACGATGGTTCCCAAGGGCATGGCGATCCTCTAAGACGCCTCCGATGACGACGCCCGCACCCCCTCGCCCCCGCCTGACCGACCGGGAGACGCTGCTGCGGCACCGCGCCCGCGGGCGCGTGCTGCGCGGGACCGAGCGCCCGTTCCTGCATGACGAGGCGCGGGCCGAGCTGCAGGAGAGACTGCTCGAGGTTAACAGGACCTTTACCGCCCCCGCGGTCGTGACGGGCCATCCGGAGCTGTGGTCCGACCTCGTGCCCGGGGCGACCGTGGTCCCGGATGACGAGGTGCTGGACCTTCAGCCCGGGGCGCATGACCTGGTGATCCACGCGCTCTGCCTGCACTGGGCCGACGATCCGGTGGGCCAGCTGATCCAGTCGCGCCGCGCGCTGCGTCCCGATGGCCTGTTCCTCGGCGTCTGCTTCGGCGGCGAGACCCTGACCGAACTGCGCACCGCACTCGCCGCGGCCGAGGCGCAGGTTCGCGGCGGCCTGTCGCCGCGCGTGCTGCCGCTGGGCGACCTGCGGGATCTCGGGGCGCTGCTGCAACGCGCCGGTCTCGCCCTTCCGGTCGCCGACCAGTCGCGCCTGACGGTCCATTACACGGGATTTTCCTGCCTCGTGGCGGACCTCCGCGCGATGGGCGAGACGAATGCCCTCGCCGCGCGTGATCCAAAGCCGATTCCCCGCCGTATGTTGAACGACGCGGCGGAACAATACGCCGCACACCATCCGGGGCCGGACGGCACATTGCGCGCCACCTTCGACCTCGTCTACCTCACCGGCTGGTCGCCCTCCCCCGACCAGCCGAAATCGCTGCGTCCGGGCTCGGCCACGGTGCGGCTCGCCGACGCGCTCGGAACGGTGGAACGCGATCCCGCCGCGCCCGACGACGAGGGCGGTGCCGCATGACCGTCCCGGCATCGAAAGGCAACGGCATGAACATGATGTCCGCCACCCCGCTGGCCCACGCTCCCGCGGATCACCCGAAGGTCCGGTTCGGCAAGATCGGGGTCCTGCTGGCCAACCTCGGCACGCCGGACAACTACGACTACTGGTCGATGCGCCGCTACCTGAACGAGTTCCTCTCGGACCGTCGCGTCATCGACTACTCGCCGTGGCTCTGGCAGCCGCTGCTGCAGGCGATCATCCTGACCAAGCGGCCGTTCTCGTCGGGCGAGGCGTACAAGTCGATCTGGAATCACGACAAGGGCGAGAGCCCGCTGATGACGATCACCAAGGAGCAGACCGCGAAGATCACCGAGCAGATGAAGGCCCGGTTCGGCGAGGATGTCGTGGTCGATTTCTGCATGCGCTACGGCAACCCCTCGACCAAGTCGAAGGTGGACGCGCTGGTGGCGCAGGGCTGCCAGAAGATCCTGTTCTTCCCGCTCTACCCGCAATACGCGGGCGCCACGAGCGGCACCGCCTGCGACCAGTTCTTCCGCTCGCTCATGCAGATCAAGTGGCAGCCGATCGTCCGCACGGTCGAGCCCTACTACGAGCACCCGCTCTACATCGAGGCGCTGGCTCAGTCGGTCGAGCGCGCCTACGCCGATCTCGGCGAGCGTCCCGACGTGCTGGTGGCCAGCTATCACGGAGTCCCGAAACGGTACCTGATGGAAGGCGACCCCTACCATTGCCAGTGCCAGAAGACGACCCGCCTGCTGCGCGAACGGCTCGGCTGGCCGGAGACCGAGATCGTCACCACCTTCCAGTCCCGCTTCGGGCCGGAGGAGTGGCTGAAGCCCTACACCGTGGAAGAGGTCGCGCGCCTCGCAGAGGCCGGCAAGAAGAAGATCGCCGTGATCGCGCCGGCCTTCTCGGCCGACTGCATCGAGACGCTGGAAGAGATCAACGAGGAAATCCGCGAGAGCTTCGAGCACGCCGGGGGCGAGCAGTTCACCTATATCCCCTGCCTGAACGCGGATGCCGCCCACATCGCCGCGCTGAGCGCCGTGATAGAGGAAAACCTCCAGGGCTGGATCGCGCCGCGCGCCTGACCGCGCGGCGTCACGCCGCCCGAGCCCTCCGGAAACGCAAAAAGAAAAAGGCGGCTGCCATCGGCAACCGCCTTTTCCTTGTCAGTCCGTATCCGCGGATTAGCGGTTTGCAGCAGCCAGAACGGCCAGCAGCAGCAGCGGAACGACGATCATCGGCGACGAGGACGAGGTGTCCTCAACGATGACCGGAGCTTCGATGACCGGAACTTCCAGGCCGCCGGCGAAGACCGAGGTTGCGGTCAGCGACAGAGCGGCTGCGAGAGCGAGTTTCTTCATGTTTCCCTCCAAGAAATTGCCTGCCTATGCGATGGATACACCAAGGCTAGTATCAGGCACCAAGACTGTACCTCGTACGCCCGTTTAAACCAGCAACACCGCTCAAATGCAATGGCCCGGAAATGGCCTTGGCAGCGCCCGGATTGGGATGTCGTCAAATTAGCAACACCTGCGTTCCGACCTTCGCCAGGCCGTAGAGCTCGGCGATATGCTCGTTGAACAGACCGATACATCCGTTCGACGAGCGCCGCCCGATCTTGCGCGTGTCGTGGGTGCCGTGGATGCGGTAGAACTCCCACGACAGGTAGAGCGCATGGGTCCCCAGCGGATTGTCCGGGCCCGGCGGCACGAAATCCGGCCACTCCGGATTGCGCAGCTTCATCGCCGGCGTCGGGCGCCAGCTCGGCCCTTCGACCTTCTGCACGATGCGGGTCTCGCCGCGCCGGGTCAGATCCTCGGTCAGCGGAACCGAGGTCGGGTAGAGCTTGTAGACACTCTCATCTTCGGACCAGTAGTGCAGCGCGCGGCTGTCGATATCGACGAGGATCGCGCCCCCGCGCAGCGATCCGAAATAAGGCCGCCAGTCAAGCGACCGGAAGCTGGAGATGTTGTGCCGCACGGCGGCGGTGACTTCGGGCTCGATCTCGGTGCTGTTCGCCTGCTGGGCCACGGCCGGGAAGGCGACGCCCGCGCCCAGCGCGGCGGCACCGGTGGCCAGAAGCCGGCGACGGGAGAAGGGCCGGGTCGGATGGCTGCTCATGGTCGGACTCCGATCTTTTCCGGGACTGGTCGGGAAGGATACGCCCCCGCTCCCGGTGCGCAACTCAAAGGATCGTGCGTCTTGGCACCGATCTTTGGCGTTTCCATGCCACGGGAAACGGACTAGAGCAACGGGCGACACCGCAACGACCAAGGTGACGGCATGACGCGTCTCGGGTTCGCCCTCGTTTTCGTCCTCGCCGGGGTGACGGCCTGCGCGCCGCCCCCGCCGCAACTGGGGGCCGACGGCAAGCCGCTGCCCCGGGTGTACCGGATCACCAACGAGGCCGAGGTCACCTTCCGCATGCTCGACGGCGTCAACGCCCTGCGCGATGCCGCCGGGGTGCAGCGCCTGACGCTGAACGCCCAGCTGACCGCCGCCGCCGAGACCCACGCCCGCGACATGTCGCGCCAGAACCGCCCGTG
>JAUHZL010000078.1 GCA_030425945.1 Alphaproteobacteria bacterium
GACCAAGCTGCTGTCGCTGGCCGCCTTCGCCCTGCTGATCCCGCTGGGCATCTCGGCCTGGACCGCGCTGAACTTCGTCCTGATGATCAACTCCGGCGACCTGCCGCAGATGGGGGGGCTGACCACCTGGGCCGCGTTCCCCGGCACCGACCTCTACCAGACCGAGGTGACCTGGTTCGGCATCCCGCTGCTGATCGCCAGCCTCGGCGCCATCGCGACCGGCTGGTTCGAGCGCCGCGACCGTGACCGCTTCGCCACCTCCGACATCGTGCTCGCGCTGGCGGGCGGGGTCGTCGCCCTCTACCTGATCGCGATCTACGGCACCGCGGCACGAAACTCGGTCGGCACGCCCTTCGTCCCGGTCGGCGTCGCCTTCGCGGCCACCGCGGGCTCGGCGATGATCCTCGAACTGACGCGCCGGGTCGCGGGCCTCGCGCTGGTCGTCATCACGGCGGTCTTCCTCGCCTACACCTTCACCGCGCACCTGCTGCCGGGCATCCTCGCGGTGCAGACGCCCTATACCTGGCAGCGCTTCTTCGGCTTCCTCTACACCGACGCGGGCATCCTTGGCGCGACCACGGCCGTCTCGTCGACCTACATCATCCTCTTCATCATCTTCGCGGCCTTCCTGCAGGCCTCGAAGGTGGGCGACTACTTCGTGAACTTCGCCTTCGCCGCGGCGGGCCGCGCGCGCGGCGGCCCGGCCAAGGTGGCGATCTTCGCCTCGGGCCTGATGGGCATGATCAACGGCACCTCCGCGGGCAACGTGGTGGCGACCGGCTCGCTGACGATCCCGCTGATGAAGAAGGTCGGCTATCACCGCAAGACCGCGGGCGCGATCGAGGCCGCGGCCTCGACCGGCGGGCAGATCATGCCCCCGATCATGGGCGCGGGCGCCTTCATCATGGCCGAGATCACCGGCATCCCCTACCAGGAGATCGCCATCGCGGCGATCATCCCGGCGATCCTCTACTTCGCGTCGATCTACTTCATGGTGGACTTCGAGGCCGCCAAGCTGGGCATGCGCGGCATGCGCGAGGACGAGCTTCCCAAGCTGAAGGAGATGATGAAGCGGGTCTTCCTGTTCATCCCGATCATCATCCTGATCGTCGCGCTGTTCCAGGGCTACTCGGTGATCCGGGCGGGCACGCTCGCCACCGTCTCGGCGGCGGTGGTCAGCTGGCTGACCCCGGTGCGGATGGGTCCGCGGTCGGTGCTTAAGGCGTTCGAACTGGCCGGCATCATGTCGATCCAGATCATCGCGGTCTGCGCCTGCGCGGGCATCATCGTCGGCGTCATCAGCCTGACCGGGGTGGGCGCGCGCTTCTCGAACGTGCTCCTCGACCTCGCGGGCGTGTCGCAACTGCTGGCGCTGTTCTTCGCCATGTGCATCGCCATCCTTCTCGGGATGGGCATGCCGACCACGGCGGCCTACGCGGTGGCGGCCTCGGTCGTGGCGCCGGGCCTCGTGCAACTGGGCATCCCGCAGCTGACGGCGCATTTCTTCGTCTTCTACTTCGCGGTCGTCTCGGCGATCACGCCGCCGGTGGCCCTCGCAAGCTATGCCGCCGCGGGGATCTCGGGCGCCAACCCGATGGAGACGAGCGTCGCCTCGTTCCGCATCGGCATCGCCGCCTTCATCGTGCCGTTCATGTTCTTCTACAACAGCGCGATCCTGATGGACGGCACCTGGGTCGAGGTGATCCGCGCCGGCCTGACCGCCACGTTCGGGGTGTTCCTGCTCTCGGGCGGTGTGCAGGGCTGGTTCATGGGCGGGCGTGCCGCGTGGTTCATCCGGGTCGGCCTCGTGGTCGCCGCGCTCTCGATGATCGAGGGCGGGCTCTACACCGACCTCATCGGCATCGGCCTCTGCGTCGGGCTCTACTTCGTGCAGAAGGTGGTCCGGCCCGACCCCGACACCCCGTTCGAGGTGAAGGGCGCCGACTGAGCCCCCCTTCCCCGGCCTGACAGACACAGTCCCGCGCGGCCCCCGCGCGGGACATTTTGCGCCACTGACCGCCTGCCCCGCTGCGGGCACACTCCGAGGCATGGACCCCGTGTTGCACCAGTCACCGACCGATCCCGCCTTCGTGCAGGACCCCTACCCGTTCTACGACCGCGCCCGCGCCGCCGGTCCCATCGCGTGGTGGGGCGATTACGGGATGCCCGTCGCCACCACCGCCGAGGCCGTCAATGCCCTGCTGCGCGACCGCCGCTTCGGGCGCGAGGCCCCGGCCGAACTGGCGACCGAGGTGCCCGGGCATCTGGAAAGCTTCTACGCGGTCGAGGCCCATTCGATGCTGGAGCTGGAACCGCCCCGGCACACGCGGCTGCGCGGTCTGGTGCTGCGCGCCTTCACCACCCGCCGCATCGCCGCGCTCGGCCCCGAGATCGCCGCGCTGGCCGACAGCCTGCTCGACGCGGTGCCGCGGGACGGCACGCCCTTCGACCTGCTCGACGCCTTCTGCCGCCCGATCCCGGTCATCGTCATCGCCCGCCTGCTGGGCGTTCCGGAGTCGATGGCCGACCAGCTTCTGACCTGGTCGAACGCGATGGTGAAGGTCTACCAGGCCAGCCGCACCCGCGACGACGAGGACGCCGCGAACCGCGCCGCCAGCGAGTTCGCGGGGTTCATCCGCGCCTATGTCGCCCGCCGCCGGGGCCAGCCGCGCGACGACCTGATCAGCCACCTGATCGCGGCCGAGGAGGATGGCGAGCGCCTGACCTCGGACGAGCTGGTCACGACCTGCATCCTGCTGCTGAACGCCGGGCACGAGGCGACCGTCCACACGCTGGGCAACGGCGTGAAGGCGCTGCTGGAGCACGGGATGGGAGCGGAAGTTCTGACCCCGGACCGGATCGAGGGCACGGTCGAGGAGATCCTGCGCTACGACCCGCCGCTGCACCTGTTCACGCGGCACGCCCACGAGCCGGTCGAGGTCTTCGGGCACCGCTTCGCGCGCGGCGACCAGGTCGGCCTGCTGCTGGCCGCCGCCAACCGCGACCCGGCGCTTGCCGCCGATCCGCACCGGTTCGACCCGTCGCGCCCGGTCCGGGCCAACGCCAGCTTCGGCGCCGGGCTGCATTTCTGCGTCGGCGCGCCGCTGGCCCGGCTGGAACTGGCGCAGGCGCTGCCGGTGCTGTTCCGCCGCCTGCCGGGGCTCAGGCTGGCCGAGACGCCGCGCTACGCCAACCTCTACCACTTCCACGGGCTGGAGCGGCTGGTGGTGACGCGCGGCTGAGACGGGTCAGACCGGCAGGGCCGTGGTCGCCTTGATCTCTTCCATGCTCAGAAGCGCGGTGACGTTGTAGATCTTCACCTCGGCGATCAGCGCCTGGTAGAACCGGTCATAGGCGCGGGCGTTCTCGACGCGCACCTTCAGGATATAGTCGATCTCGCCCGCCAGCCGGTGCGCTTCCAGCACCTCGGGCCGGGCGCGCAGCGCGGCGAGGAAGCGGTTCTGCCAGTCCGCCTCGTGCTCCGACGTCCGGATCAGCACGAAGAAGCAGGCGTCGAAACCCAGCGCCTCCGGATCGAGGACGGCGACCTCGGAGCGGATCACCCCGGCCTCGCGCAGCTTGCGAATCCGGTTCCAGACCGGCGTCTTCGAACTGCCGACGATCTTCGCCAGTTCATCGAGCGACCGGGTCGTGTCGCGCTGCACCTCGGCAAGGATTTTCCGGTCGAGCGCGTCGAGACGGACAGCCATTCTGCATCTCCTCCTGATCACGGACGGTGTTCCGCACCCTCGCGGCCAGAGGGACAGTATTCCTTATTCCCGCCCGTACCCCCCGGTCAACCGGGACTTTGTTCTATATTCCGGGGAAGAAATGACCACCCGGAGGCGGCGATGCGGCACTTTCCGATCTTTCTCGACACCGCCGGGCGGCGGATCGTCCTCGCCGGGGGCGGCGAGACCGCGCTGGCCAAGCTGCGGCTTCTGCTGCGGACCGAGGCGCGCGTGACCGTCTTCGCGCCCGACCCCGCCCCCGAGATCGCCGACTGGGCCGCGGCGGGCCGCCTGACCCTGCATCGGCGCGCCTTCGGTCCCGGCGACGCGCTTTGCGCCGCCCTCGCCTATGCCGCCACCGACGAGGACGCCGAGGACGCCCGCGTCGCGCGCCTGGCGCGGGCCGACGGCGCGCTGGTGAACGTGGTCGACAACCTCGAGGACAGCGCCTTCCTCACGCCCGCGCTGGTGGACCGCGACCCGGTGGTGGTGGCGATCGGCACCGAAGGGGCCGCGCCGGTCCTGGCCCGCGCGATCAAGCGCGACCTCGAGGAGCGGATGTCGCCGGTGCTCGGCGCGCTCGCGCGGATCGGCAAGGCGTTCCGCCCCCGTGCCGAGGCGCTGCCGCGGGGCCGTGCGCGGCGCGACTTCTGGGCCGAGTACTATTTCCGCGCCGGTCCCGAGGCCGGGCCGGAGGGGGCCGGGGCCGCGCTCGACGCCCTCCTTGACCGGCACCTGTCCGCAGCTCCCCGCGTTGGCTCCGTGGCGCTGGTGGGCGCGGGTCCGGGCGACCCCGAGCTGCTGACGCTGAAGGCGCGCCGCCTGCTCGACGAGGCGGACGTGGTGATCCACGACAGCCTTGTGCCGCAGGCGATCCTCGACCTCGCCCGGCGCGAGGCCACGCTGATCCACGCCGGCAAGACCGGCTTCGGCCCGAGCGTACCACAGGCCGAGATCAACCGCCTGATGGTCGCCCACGCGCAGGCCGGTGCGCAGGTCGTGCGGCTGAAGGCGGGCGATCCCGGGGTCTATGGACGGCTGGACGAGGAACTGGACGCCCTTGGCGCGGCGGGCGTGCCGTGGTCCATCGTGCCGGGGATCACCGCCGCCAGCGCCGCCGCCGCCAGCCTCGGGCAGAGCCTGACGAAGCGCGGGCGCAATTCGGCGCTGCGCCTGCTGACCGGGCATGACACCGACGGCTTCACCGAGCAGGACTGGCGCGGCCTCGCCCGGCCCGGCACGGTCGCCGCGATCTACATGGGCCGCAAGGGCGCGCGCTTCCTGCAGGGCCGCCTGATGATGCACGGGGCCGATCCCGCCACCCCGGTGACGCTGGTCGAGCACGCGAGCCGCCCCGACGAACGCCGCCACCCCGCCACGCTGGCCACCCTGCCCGAAGCCGCGCAGGCCTGCCGGGGCGCGGCCGTGATCCTCTACGGTCTCGCCCCGCGCGCGGCCGACACCCTGTCCCTTCCCGAGAGCCCTGTCCGACAGGAGACCGCGTCATGACCCGCCGCCCCGCCCTGAAAGCCGTCACCGCCAACCACCTGCGCGGCGGCCATGTCGTCTGGCGCACCGCGTCCGGCGGCTGGTCACAGCGCCTCGCCGACGCCCACCTGTGGGAGGACGAGGCCGCCGCGCAGATCGAGCTGATCGACGCGGCGCGGGAAACCGGCGAGGTCGTCGGCGTCTATCTCGCCGACATCGCGCAGGGCCCGCACGGCCCCGAGCCCGTGCATTTCCGCGAGCGCTTCCGCGCCGAGGGGCCGTCGCCCGCCGCCTTGCGCAGCTACGCGCCGCAAGTCCACTGATCCGAAGGAGAAAGACCTGATGTATACATACTCCGACACCGATCACGCCTACCTCGCCGAGCGCAACCGGCAGTTCCGCCAGCAGGTGGCCCGCCGCCTCGACGGGTCGCTGACCGAGGACGAGTTCAAGCCGTTCCGCCTGATGAACGGGCTCTACCTGCAACTGCATGCCTACATGCTGCGGGTGGCGATCCCCTATGGCACGCTGTCCTCGGCACAGATGCGGGCGCTCGCCGACATCGCCGAGCGCTGGGATCGCGGCTATGGCCACTTCACCACCCGGCAGAACATCCAGTTCAACTGGCCCAAGCTGGAGGACGTGCCCGACATCCTGGACGCGCTGGCCGAGGTCGGGCTGCACGCGATCCAGACCAGCGGCAACACCATCCGCAACGTGACCGCCGACCATTTCGCCGGGGCGGCGGCGGACGAGCTGGCCGACCCGCGCCCGGTGGCCGAGCTGATCCGGCAATGGTCCACCGACCACCCCGAGTTCCAGTTCCTGCCGCGCAAGTTCAAGATCGCCGTCACCGGGTCGCCCAACGACCGCGCGGTGACGCGGGCGCATGACATCGGACTGCGGATGGTGGCGCGCGGGGACGAGACCGGGTTCGAGGTGATCGTGGGCGGGGGCTTGGGTCGCACGCCGATGATCGGCAAGGTGATCCGCGATTTCCTGCCCCGTGCCGACCTGCTGCCCTATGTCGAGGCGATCGTGGCGGTCTACAACCGGCTCGGGCGGCGCGACAACAAGTACAAGGCCCGGATCAAGATCACCGTCCACGAGCACGGCATCGACACCATCCGCGATCTGGTCGAGGCCGAGTTCCCGGTGCGCCGCGCCGCCTTCTCGGGCATCGACCAGCAGGTGCTCGCCGGGATCGAGGCGCAGTTCGCGCCGCCCGCCCTGCCCGCCCGCGACACCGGGACCTACGACGCCGCCTATGCCACTGACCCGGTATTCCGCAGCTTCGCCGACACCAACCTGACGGCCCACCGGCGCGCCGATCATGCCATCGTCACGGTCAGTCTGAAGGCGCATGGCGCGGTGCCCGGCGACGCCTCGGCGGCGCAGATGCGGGTGCTCGCGGACCTGGCGGCGCGCTACGGCCACGACGAATTGCGCGTCAGCCACGAGCAGAACATCGTCCTGCCCCACGTCGCCCGCGCCGACCTGCCCGCGCTGCACCGCGCACTCCGGGCGGCGGGGCTGGCGACCGCGAACGTGGGCCTCGCCTCGGACATCATCGCCTGCCCCGGCATGGACTACTGCGCACTGGCCACCGCCCGCTCGATCCCGATCGCGCAGGAGATCGCGGAGCGGGTCGAGGCGCTGAAGATCGAGCACGATCTCGGCGCGCTCAAGATCAAGATCTCGGGCTGCATCAACGCCTGCGGCCACCACCACGTCGGGCATATCGGCATTCTCGGTCTCGACCGGGCGGGGGTGGAGACCTACCAGGTCACGCTCGGCGGCGACCACACCGAGACCGCGGCCATCGGCGAACGCGCCGGGCCCGGCTTCTCGGCCGAGGCGCTGATCCCGGCGCTGGAGCGGCTGCTGCTGGCCTATCTCGACCTGCGCCACGGCCGCGACGAGAGCTTCCTTGCCGCCTACCGCCGGCTCGGACCCGCGCCGTTCAAGGCGGCGCTCTACGGTGCGGAGGGCCAGCGCGATGCCGCTTGACCTGTCCCCGCACCAGCGCGCCGCCGACCTGAACGCCCGCTACCGCCATCACGGCGCGGTGGCGGTGCTGGAACATGCGCTGAAGGACCCGCTGTCGGGCGAGCTGGCGCTGGTGTCCTCCTTCGGGGCCGAGTCGGTGGTGCTGCTGCACTTGATCTCGATCATGGAGCCGTCGCTGCCGGTGGTGTTTCTGGACACCGAAATGCTGTTTCCTGAAACCATCAAATACCAGGAAGACCTTGCCGGACGCCTCGGGCTGACCGATGTGCGGCGCCTGACGCCGGACCGGGCCGACGTGCTGGCGCGGGACCCGGACGGCGTGCTGCACCAGTCCGACCCGGACGCCTGCTGCGCCCTGCGCAAGACCCGTCCGCTGGCCAAAGCGCTCGCGCCGTTCGACGGCTGGATCACCGGCCGCAAGCGGTTCCAGGGCGGCGCCCGGGCCGCGCTCGACTTCTTCGAGCCGGACCCGGACGGCAACCGGATCAAGATCAACCCGCTCGCCCACTGGGACCGGAACGACGTGCAGGACTATATCGTCAACAACCGCCTGCCCCGGCATCCGCTGGTGGCGCAGGGCTTCCCGTCGATCGGCTGCGCGCCCTGCACCAGCCGGGTCGCGGCAGGTGAGGACCCGCGCGCCGGGCGCTGGCGCGGCAGCGCCAAGACCGAGTGCGGCATTCATTTCGGCGCAAACGGCGTGATCCGCCGCAGCGAGGAGGACGCGGCATGAGCGCGACCGACACATTGGCAAACGCCATCGCTCCGGTGATCGTCACCGACACGGGCTTCGGTGCGGACGACGGCACGGTCTTTCACGACCTCGATGGCGGCGATGCCCTGCCGGACGACCTGTCGGGCCTGGCCGCGATCCGGGTGCGCTTTGCCGCGTTCGCGGACGGACGCGGCTTTACGCTGGGGCGGCAATTGCGGCTGGCAGGTTTCACCGGGCGGCTGCGGGCCGCCGGGCCGCTGCTGGCCGACCAGTACGCGATGGCGCGCCGCGCGGGCTTCGACGAAGTCGAGATCCCGGCCGACATCGCCCGCCGCCAGCCCGAGGACCAGTGGCGGTTCCGGGCCGACTGGCGGTCCCACGACCATCAGTCGCGCCTGCGCGGCTGACACAAGATTGGACGCGGGAGGAATTCCGCGTATGTAGGAGCGAGAGCCTGTAAGGCGGAGTTGACAGATGAACGAACAGACGCAAGTGACGGTGCCCGCCGCGAAACCCGCGCATCTTCCCGATGCCGCCGTGGTCACGGAGGTCACGCACTGGACCGACCGGCTCTTCAGTTTCAAGGTCGAGCGCCCGCGCACCCTGCGGTTCCGGTCCGGCGAGTTCGTGATGATCGGCCTGCTCAAGGACGACGGCAAGCCGCTGCTCAGGGCCTATTCCATCGCCTCCCCCGCCTGGGCGGACGAGCTGGAGTTCTACTCGATCAAGGTGCAGGACGGCCCGCTGACCTCGCGGCTGCAACACATCCAGCCCGGCGACGAGATCATCCTGCGCCCGAAACCCGTGGGCACCCTGGTGCATGACGCGCTGCTGCCCGGCAAGCGGGTCTGGTTCTTCGCCACCGGGACCGGGTTCGCGCCTTTCGCTTCGCTGCTGCGCGACCCGGAGACCTACGAGAAGTTCGACCAGGTCATCGTCACCCATACCTGCCGCGAGGTGGCGGAACTGGAGTACGGCCGCCGCCTGATCGACAGCCTGCGCACCGACGAGATGATGCAGGAGCTGCTCGGCGAGGAGCATCTCGCCAAGCTGACCTATTACCCGACCACCACCCGCGAGCCGAGCCCGAAGATGGGCCGCATCACCACGCTGATGCAGGACGGCACGGTGTTCCGCGACCTCGGGCTGCCGGGCATCGACCCGGCGACCGACCGCGCGATGGTCTGCGGCAGCCTCGCCTTCAACCTCGACATCAAGGCGCTGATGGAAAGCTACGGCCTGACCGAGGGCGCGAACTCCGAGCCCGCGCATTACGTGGTGGAAAAGGCCTTCGTCGGCTGAGCCGCGCGGCCCCTCAGGCGGCGTCGAGCGCCGCCGCGAGGGATTGCCACAGCGCCTCGACCGGCTCGATCCCGACCGACAGCCGCACGAAGCCCCCGGGCACCGCGTCGCCCCAGCGCGCCCGGCGTTCCGCCGACGAGTGAACCCCGCCGAACGAGGTCGCCGGTTGCA
>JAUHZL010000079.1 GCA_030425945.1 Alphaproteobacteria bacterium
CTTGGCCATCAGGTGCTTCGGCGCGACCCACGACCCGCCCGCGCAAAGCACGTTCGGCAGGGTCAGGTAGCGCGAAGCATTGTCCGGGCCGATCCCGCCCGTGGGGCAGAAGCCCACCTGCGGCAGCGGGCCGCCCATCGACTTGAGCATCGGGACGCCGCCCGCGGCCTCGGCCGGGAAGAACTTCTGCACCCGGTAGCCCTTTTCCAGCAGGCGCATCACCTCCGACGGGGTCGCCGCGCCCGGCAGCATCGGCAGGCCGGCCTCGAGGGCCGCGTCGAGCAGACGGTCGGTCGCCCCGGGCGACACCCCGAACTTGGCCCCGGCCTCGACCGCGTCGTGGACGTCCTTCGGGGTCAGCAGCGTGCCTGCACCGACCACCCCGCCCTCGACCGAGGCCATCTCGCGGATCGCGTCCAGCGCCACCGGGGTGCGCAGCGTGACCTCCAGCGCCTTCAACCCGCCCTTGACCAGCGCCCGGGCCAGCGGCTGCGCGTGGGACAGCTCGTCAACGGTGATCACGGGCACGATCACGGCAAGGTCGCAGATGCGCTCGGCGGCGCGGCTCGACTCCTCGGGGGTCATGGATACCTCCATTCGGGTTACTGGCGCGCGCTGTAGGCGCAATTCATGACAACCGCCAGACAAATGCGCGGGAGCGCGACTCAGATCGTGATCCGCGCCCCGTTGGCGGCGGGACCGACGCGGTCGCGGAAGATCTGGAACATCTCGCGCCCGATCCCGGCGGCATTCGCCGACAGGTCGGCCGTGGCGGCGGGGCGGTCGAGCGCGCCCTCGGTCAGCACCGACAGCACGCCCGCGACGGCATCGACCCGGATCAGGTCGCCGTCCCGGACATGGGCCAGCGGCCCGCCGTCGGCGGCCTCGGGGCAGACATGGATCGCCGCCGGGACCTTGCCCGAGGCGCCCGACATCCGCCCGTCGGTGACCAGCGCGACCTTGTGGCCGCGATCCTGCACCACCGACAGCAGCGGTGTCAGCGAATGCAGTTCCGGCATTCCGTTCGCCTTCGGCCCCTGGAAGCGAACGATCACCACCACGTCGCGGTCCAGTTCGCCCGCGCGGAACGCGGCCTTGACCGACTCCTGGTCGTGGAAGACCCGGGCCGGGGCCTCGATCACATGGCGCTCGGGCGCGACGGCCGAGACCTTCATCACCCCCTGCCCCAGGTTGCCGGTCAGTTCCTTCAGCCCGCCCGACGCCTGGAACGGGTCGCGGACCGGGCGCAGGATCTTCTCGTTCAGGCTGGCGGTCGCGCCGTCTTCCCAGACCAGCGCGCCGTCCTTCAGCTTCGGCTCGCGGGTGTAGCGGCCGAGGCCCTCGCCCGCGACGGTCCGGGTGTCGGGATGCAGCAGCCCCGCCTCCAGCAACTCGCCGATCATGTAGCCGAGACCGCCCGCCGCGTGGAAATGGTTCACGTCGGCCAGCCCGTTCGGATAGACCTTCGCCATCAGCGGCGTGACCTCGGACAGTTCCGCGAAATCCGACGGCTCGAGCAGCACCCCGGCGGCGGCGGCCATCGCGGGCAGGTGGATCACCAGATTGGTCGAGCCGCCCGTCGCCATCAGCCCGACGATCCCGTTCACGAAGGCCCGCGCATCGAGAATGTCGCAGACCGGGGTGTACGCGTTGCCGAGACCGGTGATCGCCACCGCGCGCTGCGCCGCCGCTTCGGTCAGGGCATCGCGCAGCGGGGTGTTCGGGTTGACGAAGCTGGTGCCGGGCAGGTGAAGGCCCATGAACTCCATCAGCATCTGGTTCGAGTTGGCGGTGCCGTAGAAGGTGCAGGTGCCCGGACCGTGATAGCTGGCCATCTCGGCCTCCATCAGCTTGTCGCGCCCGACCTCCCCGGCGGCGAACTGCTGGCGCACCTTCGATTTCTCGTCATTGGGCAGGCCCGACACCATCGGCCCGGCCGGGACGAAGAGGCCCGGCAGGAAGCCGAAGGTCGCCGCCGCGATCACGAGACCCGGCACGATCTTGTCGCAGACCCCGAGGTAGACCGCCGCGTCGAAGGTGTTGTGGCTGAGCGCCACACCCGTCGCCAGCGCGATCACGTCGCGGGAAAAGAGGCTCAGTTCCATCCCGACCTGGCCCTGCGTGACGCCGTCGCACATTGCGGGCACGCCGCCCGCGACCTGCGCGGTGGCGCCCACCTTGCGCACGGCCTCCTTGATGCGGTCGGGATAGTCCTTGAACGGCTGATGCGCGCTCAGCATGTCGTTGTAGGCCGTCACGATCCCGAGGTTCGGCACCCGCGCCGAGACGAGAGCGTCCTTGTCCCCCGCCATCGCGGCATAGGCATGGGCCTGGTTCCCGCAGGACAGGTGCGCGCGGCGCGGGCCGTCCTCGGCGGCGCGGCGCATCCGGTCGAGATAGGTGGACCGCGCCGCGGAGGAGCGGGCTTCGATCCGGGCGGTGATGTCGGCAATTCGGGGATGGAGGGTCATCGGAGGCTCCTCGTCTGGGCGGCTCGGTCAGGACATGGGCACGGCAGGGCCGCCCCGGTTGCGGCGCGTCTAGCATGTTAGCGCTAACGGTCCAAGACCCCTTTTCGGGCCCGGGGCCGTGCGCCCCCCCGTCCCTTCCCGCCGCCACATAGCGGGCATGAGCGAAACGCAATAGTCAGGACAGCTTCGCTTACCTATCTATGCGGCAACGCAGCATTGAGCACAGGAGCACGTCCCATGGACCACATGACCCCCGCAAGCTACCACGAAATCGAACTCCGCGCCCGCCAGATGCGCGCAGAGGTTCTGCGCAACGGCCTCGTCGCCTTCCGCGACTGGATCGTCTCGCACCTGCACACCGGCAAGGCCGGCGCCCGCGCCTGACGCGCTGATCCCCCTTCCCCACGGCACCCCGGCACACTAGACGGGGTGCCATGGAACCCGATCCCTCGCCCCGCCCCGTCCTTCGGCTGAAACCCAACGCCGACGCCCGCGCCATCCGGCACGGAGCGCCTTGGGTGCACGGCGACCAGATCGTGTGGGACCGCCGCTCGCGCGCGATCCCGAACGGCAGCATCGCCGAGTTGCAGGACGCCGGGCGGACCCCCATCGCCACGGTGGCGGTCGTGCCCGAAGCCCGCATCGCGGCGCGCATCCTCGACCGGGACCCGGAGGCGGTGATCGACCGCGGCTGGCTCACCCGGCGGATCGCGGCGGCGCTGACCCTGCGTCAGCGGCTGACCGACGCCCCCTTCTACCGGCTCGTGAACGCCGAGGGCGATGGCCTGCCCGGCCTGATCGTCGACCGGTTCGGCGACACCGCCGTGGTGCAGCCGAATGCGGCCTGGATCGACGCGCGGCTCGACGACCTGACCGCCGCCCTGCGCGATGTGGCCGGGATCGCCCATGTCCTGAAGAATGCCTCGGGCCGCGCCCGGGCGCAGGAAGGCCTCGACGACCTGTCGGCGGTCCTGCTCGGAACCCCGCCCGACCGGGTCGAGGTGCCGATGAACGGCGCGACC
Source organism: Alphaproteobacteria bacterium (assembly GCA_030425945.1). Lineage (GTDB taxonomy): Bacteria > Pseudomonadota > Alphaproteobacteria > Rhodobacterales > Rhodobacteraceae > Dinoroseobacter. Next base: position 3,494 of record JAUHZL010000079.1, read on the forward strand.
TACATCGCCGATCTCGCCAGCGGCCAGAAGACCGGCCTCTTCTACGACCAGCGCCCGAACCATGCCTTCGCCGCCGCGCTGGCAAGGGACGCCTCGGTCCTCGACGTGTTTTCCCATGTCGGCGGCTTCGCGCTCGCCTGCCTCGCGCAGGGGGCGTCCTCGGCGCTGGCGGTCGATGGCTCGGCCCCGGCGCTGGCGCTGGCCGAGGAGGGCGCGCGCGCCAGCGGCGTCGCCGACCGCTTCACCACCGAGCGCGCGGACGCCTTCGCCGCGATGGAGGCGCTCGCGGCAGACGGCCGCCGCTTCGACGTCGTGATCTGCGATCCGCCCGCCTTCGCCCCGTCGAAGGCCGCCCTGACGCAGGGCCTCCGGGCCTATGAGCGCGTCGCGCGCCTCGCCGCGCCACTGGTCGCGCCCGGCGGCATCCTAATCCTGTGCTCCTGCTCGCATGCCGCGACGCTGGAGAAGTTCCGCACCGCCTGCCTGCGCGGCATCGGGCGGGCGGGCCGGTCGCCCGCGTTGATCCACACCGGGACGGCGGGACCGGATCACCCGATCCATCCGGCCCTGTCGGACACCGGCTATCTCAAGGCGCTGGCCTTCCACCTCGCCCCATGAGGTCGTTCCTCGACGCCTGCGTGCTGGTCCCGACCCTGACTCGGGGCCTGCTGCTGGACGCCGTGCAAGCCGGGGTGCTGGAGCCGCTGTGGTCGCCCGGCGTGCTTGACGAATGGCGCCACGCCGCCGCGCGGGTCGGGCCGTTCCAGACCCTGTCCACCGAGCACGAGATCGCCGCCATGACGGCGGCTTGCCCGCAGGCCTGCGTCACGCCGCCCCCCGACCTGATCGAAACCCTGCACCTGCCCGATCCCGGCGACCGGCATGTGCTGGCGGCCGCGATCGCCGGGCGGGCCGAAGCGCTGGTGACCTTCAACGAACGCGACTTCCCGCTGCGCGTCATGGGCGCGCACGGTCTGATCCGGCGCCACCCGGACGGCGTGCTGCGCGAGGCGGCCGGGGACCCGGCGCTGGCAGACGCCTTCCGCGCCCGGTTCGCCGATGCCGGGGCGCACACCGGCCGCAGCCCGCGCGCGCTGGCCAAGGCGGCGCACCTGCCCCGGCTCGGAAAACTCCTGTTTTCAGGGGATTGAGACTCAGTCCTTCGGCAGGCGCGGCACGTCCCAGCGGGCCTCGCGCGCCTCGATGGCGGCAATCCGCTCGGCCGTCTTCGGATGCGACATCAGCCAGGCCGGTCCCCCGGCCCCGCCCATGCCGGTCAGGCCCTCCAGCTTGCGGAACAGGCTCTTCTGCGGTTCGGTGCCGATCCCGGCCTTGACCAGCAGCGCGCTGGCATAGGCGTCGGCCTCGTACTCGTCCTGCCGCGACAGGCGCGCGGCCAGCAGGTGCGTCAGCGCGTTGGCAATCCAGACCCCGACCCCGGGCAGGAAGCGCCCCAGCACCATCGCCAGCGCGACCCGGATCGCGTTCTGGCCGGAAAAGTCGATCATCCGCCGCTTGGTGTGCCCCAGCGCGACGTGGCCCAGCTCGTGCGCGATGACGGTCGACAACTCCTCGGCGCTGACCTCGCCCGCCTTGTATTTCTTCAGAAAACCGCGCGTCAGGAAGATGCGCCCGTCGGGCGCCGCGAGGCCGTTGACCGGCTCGACCTCGTAGACATGCACCTTGATGCGCGGCAGGTCGAGCGCCCGCGCCAGCTTGTCGGTCACCGCTTTCAGGCCCGGATCGGCCAGTTCGGTCGAGTTGGCATCGAGGGTCTTCCGCGTCCGCCACGACGAAAAGAAATACATCCCGAGCGCATAGAGCACGGCCAGGAGAAGGGGGGAGAGCTTCAGCATGGGCAGGATATGGGCGCGGGGCGGCCGGGCGGCAAGTTGCGGCTCAGTCCTGCGGCGGCACGCGCGCCGCGCGCCCGCCCCGGCGTTTCTGGTCCGGCGGCGCCTCGAGCCCGGTGCGCAGCACCTCGGTCATCGGGTGGTTGGGCTGCGCTGCGCCGTAATGGTCCAGCAAGGCAGCAATCGCCGCGCGGGGGTCCGCCCCGGGCGCAAGCCCCAGCGCCCAGTCGAAGAAGATCGACCGGCAGTCCCAGATCGTGATCCCCTCGATGCGATAGGCCTCGGCCAGCAGGTTGCGGGGGTCGATCGCCTTCAAATCCATGTTCGTGGTCATTCTGCATGTCCCCCTTCAAGGGTCTGATTTCAGGGCCTGTTCGACGATCCGCGCCGCCTCGGCGCTGGTCTCGGCCAGGTGGGCGCTCAGGACCGACAGCTCCGGTTCGGCGGTCTCGCGCAGAAGCATCGCGCAACCGCCTTGCCCCAGGTCCTCGGGCACCAGCGGCTTTTCCGTCAGCAGCCGCGCGGTCTGCAACAGCGCCGTCAGCCGCGCGTGGTGCCGGATCAGGCGGTCGGCGGCCTCGGGCGGAGCGAGGCCGCTGTCGGGCAGGCAGGCCAGTTGCGCCGCCGGATCGGTCACGTCGCGTCCCGTCAGCAGCGCGGCGAGCTGGCCCAGAAGCTCGATCTCGGTCATCCGGCCGGGGCCGGCCTTGGCGTCCCAGAGCCCGGTGCCCGGCTTCGCCTCGGCCAGCCGGGCGCGCATGTCGGCGGTGTCCGCCACCAGCCGGGCGCGGTCCTTGGCGCGCGCCAGCACGTCCCGGCGCACCCCGGCCACGTCCGCCAGCAGGCCCGTGTCGCCGCCAAGCCCCCGGGCGCGGGTCAGGGCGAGATGCTCCCACGTCCACGCCTCCTCGCGCTGGTAGCTGGTGAAGGCGCCCAGCGACACCGCGACCGGGCCCTGCCGCCCGGACGGCCGCAGGCGCATGTCCACCTCGTAGAGCACGCCCTCGGGCAGTTGCGCCGACAGCGCGGTGACCAGCGCCTTGGTCCAGCGCGCGAAGTATTGCGCCGGGGCCAGCGGGCGCGGCCCGTCCGACTGAGCCGCCCCCTCCGCGTCGTAGATCACGATCAGGTCGAGGTCCGAGCGCGCCGACAGCCGCCGCGCTCCGAGCGAGCCCATCCCGACCACCACCGCCCCGCGCCCCGGCGGCGGCCCGTGGCGGGTCGCGAGATCGGCGGTCACGCAGGGCGTCAGCGCGCCCAGCACCGCCTCGGCGAGGTCGGCGTATTGCGCGGCGGCATCCTCGGCCCCGATCAGCCCGCGCAGGTGGTGCACGCCGATCCGGAAATGCCATTCCTTCTGCCAGCGTCGCGCCGCATCCAGTTGTTTCTCATAGTCCTTCTGCCGCGCCAGCAGGGCGGCAAGCTCGTCCTTCAGGGCCGCCGACCCCGGCCAGGGCGCGAAGAACGGCCCGCCGATCACCGCGTCAAGCACGCCCGCGTTGCGCGCGAGGTACCGCGCCAGCGCCGGGGCGGTGGCGCAGATGTCCACGATCAGGTCCACCAGTTGCGGGTTGGCCTCGAACAATGCGAAAAGCTGCGCCCCGGCCGGCAGGCCCGACAGGAAGCCGTCGAACTGCAACAACGCGTCATGCGGGTCGGCGGCGCGGTCGAGGCGCGACAGGATCTCGGGCCGGAGCCGCCGGAAGCTGGACAGCGCCCGCTCGGAGCGCAGCGCCGGGTAGCTGCGCCAGCGCTCGGTGATCGCCTCGGCCTCGGCGTCGAGCCGCGTCGGGGCGGGCACCGGCTCGGTCTCGGGCGGGCGGAAGAACGGCTCGGTCAGCGCGGCGGTCTCGCGCAGCGCGGCCTCCAGCCCGGCCCGGAACCGCGCGGGATCCCCCTCGCCCAGCAGGCAGCCGATCCGGCGCAGCCCCTCCGGATCGCGCGGCAGGGCATGGGTCTGGGCGTCCTGCACCATCTGCACCGCATGCTCGACCCGGCGATGGTGCCGATAGAGCCGGGTCAGGGACGCTGCGGTCTCCCGCTGAACCCAGCCCGCCCGCGCCAGCGCTGCCAGCGCCGGGACGGTGCCGCGTTCGCGCAGGCTCGGGTCGCGGCCGCCCGAGATCATCTGGTAGGTCTGGGTGAAGAACTCGATCTCGCGGATGCCGCCCGCGCCCAGCTTCATGTCGTGGCCTTCCAGCCGCAGCGGCCCGGTCAGGCCCTTGTGGGTGCGGATGCGGGTGCGCATCTCCTCGCTCTCGCGGACGGCGACGAAATCGAGGTGCTTGCGCCAGACGAAGGGCGCCAGCCGGTCGAGATAGGCCGCACCCGCAGCGAGGTCGCCCGCCGCGGGCCGCGCCTTGATATGCGCCGCGCGTTCCCAGCCGCGGCCGATGCTCTCGTAATAGCGCTCCGCCGCCTCCATCGGGATGCAGACCGGCGTGACCGAGGGATCGGGACGCAGCCGCAGGTCGGTGCGGAACACGTAGCCCTCGCCGGTCAGGTCCGACATCAGCCCCATCAGCCGCCGGGTGATCCGGATGAACCCGGCGCGCGCCTCGCCGAAGTCAGCCCGCTCGAACCGGTCCTGATCGAACAGGCAGATCACGTCGATGTCGGAGGAGTAGTTGAGCTCATGCGCGCCCATCTTGCCCATCGCCAGCACGACCATCCCGCCCGCCCCGGCGCAGGTCTCGGCGGTCAGGCCCGGCAGCTTGCCGCGCGCCGCTTCCGCCTCGACCAGCGCGGACAGCCCGGCGTCGAGCGTCGCGTCGGCATAGTCGGTCAGCGCGCCGGTCACCTGCTCCAGCGTCCACACCCCGCCGAGATCGCAGAGCGCGGTCAGCAGCGCGAGACGGCGCTTGCCCTGCCGGAACCCGTCCGCCTGCCCCTCGCGCGGCAAGGCGCGCACCCCGTCGAGCAGCGCCGAGAGCGTGTCCTCCGGCCGGCTGGCGAGCACCGTTTCCAGCCAGGCGGCCTCGCGCCGGGCAAGACCGTTCAGATAGGGCGAGGAGCCCGCCATGCCGTGGACGAGGTCGCGCACCGGTCCGCCGAGGCCCGGCAAGACGGACAGGGCATCGTCCCCGCGCCCGGGTTCGAAGGCGACGGGCGCGCGGGTGATCCGGGCAGAGAGGGGGGCGGCATCGGTGGTCATGGCCGGACGGTGGGCGGATCGCGGGACAGCGTCAAGGCAGCTTGCGACCGGTTTCCCCGCCGGATACGACCTGCCGGACAGGAGAGGAGAGGCGCGATGAGCAAGAGCCTGAAGCGGGTCGAGACGGCCCTTGCGGACCTGGGCCTCGACGCCCGCGTGCTGGAAATGCCCGGCGAAACCCGCACCGCGGAACAGGCGGCGGCCGAGGCCGGCTGCGCGCTCGACCAGATCGTGAAGTCGATCATCTTCCGCGGCCACGACAGCGACGCCGCGATCCTGTTCCTGACGGCGGGCGGCAACCAGGTCGATCCGGCGCGCGCCCGCACGGTCGCGGGCGAGGATCTTGACCGGGCCGATGCCGCCTTTGTCCGCGCGCGCACCGGCTTTGCCATCGGGGGCGTGGCCCCGGTCGGGCACCTGACCCCGCCGCGCGTCTTCGCCGACCCGCGCCTGATGGCCTTCGACGTGGTCTGGGCCGCCGCCGGCACCCCGCGCCACATCTTCTCCTGTGCGCCCGGGCCGCTGCTGGCTGCCGTCGGGGCCCCGCTCGCGGAATTTGTTTCCCTTTGAGTCCAACGGGTTGGCTCGGCCCGGCCCGGTTTAAGTGAAAAAGATTAACATCGGCCCTTGCGGGTCAACGGAGGGTATCCCATCTGCTGTGATGTGAAACGGATAAACATTCACCCGCACACCTCGCAACCGAAGGAGACCCTGAGATGAACACCGCCACCCAAGCCCCGCTGCCCGCTGTCACCGGCTGGCTGACCCGCGCCGAGGCCTGGCTCGACGCCAAGGGCAAGGGCGCATGGATCGCCGCGATGGTCCTCGGCTTCATCCTGTTCTGGCCGATCGGCCTCGCCCTCCTCGCCTACATGATCTGGAGCAAACGCATGTTCAACGGAAACTGTGCCCGCA
>JAUHZL010000080.1 GCA_030425945.1 Alphaproteobacteria bacterium
GTCTGAGCGCCGCCGGTGCGGGGGGTTTTCCCGGCCCGCTGCGCTGACTAGACAGGGGCACCACACCGGAGACACCCGCCATGACCGCCCCGAAACCCGTTGTCCTGTGCATCCTCGATGGCTGGGGTCTGAACCCCGATACGCGCGCCAACGCGCCGGCGCTTGCCGACACCCCGACGATGGACCGGCTGATGGCGACCTGCCCGAATGCCACGCTTGTCACGCATGGGCCGGACGTGGGCCTGCCCACCGGGCAGATGGGTAATTCCGAGGTCGGGCATACCAACATCGGGGCGGGCCGGGTAGTCGCGATGGACCTCGGCCAGATCGACCTCGCGATCGAGGACGGAAGTTTCGCCGCGAACACTGCGCTGACCGGGTTCATCGAGCAGCTGAAAAGCACGGGCGGCACGGCCCACCTGATGGGGGTGGCTTCGGACGGTGGCGTTCACGGGCATGTGGCGCACCTGTTGGCGGCAGCGAAGATCGTCGCGCAGGCGGGCGTGCCGGTGGTGGTCCACGCGATCACCGACGGACGCGACGTCGCGCCGAAGTCCGCCGACGGGTTCGTGCCCGCCCTTGCAGCAGCATTGCCGGAGAGCGCGCGCATCGGCACCGTGATCGGGCGCTACTGGGCGATGGACCGGGACAAGCGCTGGGACCGCGTTGCGCGGGCCTTCGCGGCGATGGCGCAGGGCCGGGGCGAGGCCGCCGAAACTGCCGAGGGCGCCGTGGCCGCGGCCTATGCGCGTGGCGAAACGGACGAGTTCATCGCCCCGACCGTGGTGGCCGGGTATGCCGGGATGGCCGAGGGCGACGGTCTCTTCTGTCTCAACTTCCGCGCCGACCGGGCGCGCGAGATCCTGTCCGCCTTTGCCGATCCGGCCTTCGACGGGTTCGACGTCACCGACCGGCCCCGGCTGGCGGCGCGGCTGGGCATGGCCGAGTATTCCAAGGACCACAACGCCTGGTTCGAGACCGTGTTCCCCAAGCGGGATCTGAAGAACACGCTGGGGGCCTGGGTCGCCCAGCACGGGTTGCGGCAGTTCCGCATCGCCGAGACCGAGAAATACCCGCATGTCACCTTCTTCCTGAACGGCGGGAAGGAGACCCCCGAGGACGGCGAGGACCGCTACATGGCCCCGTCGCCCAAGGTCGCGACCTACGATCTGCAGCCCGAGATGTCGGCCGAGGAGGTCAGCGATCATCTCGTTGCCGCGATCGGCGAGGGCTACGACCTGATCGTCGTGAACTACGCCAACCCGGACATGGTCGGGCATACCGGCGATCTTCAGGCGGCCATGCGCGCCTGTGCCGAGGTCGATACCGGGCTGGGCCGGTCGCTGGCGAAGCTGGCCGAGGTCGGCGGTGCGGCCGTCGTGACCGCGGACCACGGCAATTGCGAGACCATGGTCGACCCGGTGACGGGCGGGCCGCACACCGCGCACACGCTGAACCCGGTTCCGGTGATTCTCGTCGGTGGCCCGGAGGGCGCGCGCCTGCGGGAGGGCGGACGCCTCGCCGATCTTGCCCCGACCCTGCTGGACCTGATGGGACTCGACCTGCCGCCCGAGATGACCGGGCAGAGCCTGATCGTCCGGTGATGCGTCTCCGCGGCGGCCTCCTCGGTCTGGCGATCTGGGTCACGGGGGCGCTGCCCGGCGCCGCCGATCCGGTCGCCGATGCCGAGGCCGCCGCGCGCGCGCTGATTGCCGCCGGGGATGCGCTGGTTGCCGCGCAATCCGCCGAAGACCGGGTGACAGCCCTGGCCGAGACCGTGCGCGCCTATGAAACCGGCCTTGCAGCGCTGCGGGACGGCCTCAGGCGGGCGGCCATCCGCGAGCAGGTGCTGGAAACCCGGCTGGAGGCCGAGCGTGACCGGCTGGCGCGCCTGCTGGGGGCGTTGCAGACCATCTCGCGCACCCCCGCGCCGCTGTTCCTGATCCATCCGGCCGGACCGCTGGGCAGCGCCCGGGCCGCGATGACGCTGGCCGAGGTCATGCCGGGGTTCGAGGCCGAGGCCGCCCGGCTGAAGGCCGATCTCGACGAGTTGCGCCTGATCCGGGAGACGCAGGAGGGCGCGACGGCCATCCTGCGAAACGGGCTGGCGGGCGCGCAGGAGGCACGGGTCGATCTGTCGCGGGCCATCTCCGAGCGCGAGATGCTGCCGCCGAACCGGGTCGACAACGCGATGCTGGAAGCGCTGATCGAGAGCAGCGACACGCTGGACGCCTTTGCCACCGGGCTCGGCGGGATCGATGCGCCCGCGCCGCCCGGCGGCTTCGCGACCGCCAACCGCGACCTGCCCTTGCCCGTGACGGGCACGGTGCTGCGGGCTTTCGGCGCGACCGATCAGGCGGGGATCGCCCGTCCCGGCTGGGTCATCGCGACCCAGCCCCGCGCCCTCGTGACCCTGCCCGCGGCGGCCAGCGTGCGCTATGCCGGGCCGCTTCTCGACTACGGAAACGTGATCGTCGTGGAGCCTGAACCGGGATATCTGTTGCTGGTTGCCGGACTGGCCGAGACCTACGTTCAGGCAGGAGACGTGCTGGGACAGGGAGCACCGCTCGGGCTCATGGGCGGTGATGTCGCCCCCGACAGCGGGCTAGGGAGTGGTCAAACGCGCCGCGAAACGCTTTATATGGAAGTCAGGCAGGACGGAACGCCGGCCGATCCGGGGCGCTGGTTCGGTTCGAACGAGGAATGAGAGCACATGCAGAGATACATCGTCGCCGCGCTCGGGGGCACGCTGGCCGGGGCCCTGTTGGTCACCCAGGTCGCGGGGCCGCTGATCGCGCAGGAAAACGCCCGCAACACCTCGGTCTATGAGCAGCTGGATCTCTTCGGGGACATCTTCGAACGGATCCGCGCCCAGTATGTCGAGGAGGTTGAACCGGCCGACCTGATCGAGGCGGCGATCAACGGCATGCTGACCTCGCTCGATCCGCACTCCAGCTACCTGCCGCCCGACGACTACAGCGACATGCGGGTGCAGACCCGGGGCCAGTTCGGCGGACTCGGGATCGAGGTGACGCAGGAAGAAGGCTTCGTGAAGGTCGTCACCCCGATGGACGACACGCCCGCGTTCGATGCGGGCATCGAGGCCGGGGACTTCATCACCCATGTCGACGGCCAGTCGGTGCTCGGACTGACGCTCGATCAGGCCGTGGACATGATGCGCGGCGAGGTCGGCTCGGAAACCGTGCTGACGGTCGTGCGGCAGGGGATCGAGGAACCCTTCGACGTGACCATCGTCCGGGACGTGATCCGGATGACCGCCGTGCGGTCGCGCGTCGAGGGCAATGCCATCGTCCTGCGCCTGACCACCTTCAACGACCAGACCTATCCGAACCTCGTCGACGAGCTGGAGAAGCAGACCGAGGCGCTCGGCGGGGCCGAGAACGTCTCGGGCGTGGTGCTCGACCTGCGCAACAACCCGGGCGGCCTGCTGAACCAGGCGATCCGGGTGTCGGATGCCTTCCTCGATGCGGGCGAGATCGTCTCGACCCGCTCCCGGGGTCCGGATGACGGCGAGCGGTTCAACGCCACGCCCGGCGACCTCGTCGACGGCAAGCCGGTCGTGGTGCTGATCAACGGCGGCTCCGCCTCGGCGTCCGAGATCGTCGCCGGTGCCCTGCAGGATCACCGCCGTGCCATCGTCATCGGCACCAAGAGCTTCGGGAAGGGCTCGGTCCAGTCGGTCATCCCGCTGCGCGGCGACGGGGCGATGCGCCTGACCACGGCGCGGTACTACACGCCGTCGGGCCGCTCGATCCAGGCGCTGGGGATTTCGCCCGACATCGTCGTGCAGCAGCCGCCGCGCCGCGATCCCGCCGAGGAAGAGGCCGCCAGCGACCGTCCGCGCCGCTCCGAGGCGACGCTGCGGGGTGCGCTCGACAACGACTCGATGACCGAGGACCAGCGCCAGCAGGCTCTGGAAGAGCAGCAGAAGGCCGAGGAGGCCGCGCAGCTGCGGCTCGAGGATTACCAGCTGGCCTATGCCATCGACATCCTGAAAGGCCTCACCGCCCTTGGCCCGCGCAACTGAGTTGACGCCCGAAGCCATCGCGGCCCTGCCGTACCGGTCCTGCGTGGGCGTGGTCCTGACCGACGGTCGGGGCCGCGTCTTCGCGGGCCAGCGCATCGACAGCGAGACCCCGGCCTGGCAGATGCCCCAGGGCGGGATCGATCCGGGCGAAAGCGTGGGCGAAGCCGCACTGCGCGAGTTGTGGGAGGAAACCGGGGTCACGGCCGACAAGGTCGTGCCGGTCGCCGAGACCGACGACTGGATCGCCTATGACCTGCCGCACGAGATCGTGCCGCGGATCTGGAAGGGCCGATACCGCGGGCAACGCCAGAAATGGGTCCTGTTCCGTTTCGAAGGGCAGGATGCCGATGTCGACATCACACGGCCGCCGCGCGAGTTCGCGGAATGGGCGTGGAAAACCCCGGATGAGGTGCTGGCCGCCATCGTGCCCTTCAAGCGGGACGTGTACGAGTCGGTCTTCGCCGCCTTCCGCGATCGGCTCTGAGCCGCGACGCAATCGCGCTTTCCCAAGCCCGCCGGTTTCGCTAAGCCGCTGCCCATGGGACAGAAACTCGATACCCGCGCCATCGGCCTTGACGTCGGCCTCGCCTTCACCCGCTGGCTGACCGGCGCGGAGAACCTGCACTACGGCCTGTGGGACGGGCTCGACGTCAATGCCGCGAACGTCGGACCGGCACAGGCGGCCTATACCGCCAAGCTGTTCCGCCTGCTGCCGGACGGCCCGTTGCGCATCCTCGACATCGGCGGCGGGGCGGGCGAGACCGCGAAGAAACTGCTGGCCCTCGGTCATTCGGTCGAGATCGTCGTGCCCTCGGCCTTCCTCGCCGGGCGCTGCCGCGAGAACGCCCCCGGGGCCGTGGTCCACGAGATGATGTTCGAGGACTTCGCGGGCACCGGGCCCTTCGACCTGTGCCTGTTCTCCGAGAGCTTCCAGTACATCCCGATCGAGACCGCGCTCGACAAGGCGGCGCGGCTTGCGCCCGGCGGGCACATCGTGATCGCGGACTGCTTCCGCACGCCGGAAGGGGCCACGCAGGAAGGCTACGCCCGCAAGGTGGGCGGCGGGCATCACATCACGCGCTGGCACGAGGTGCTGGCGGCCCGGCCCGGCCTGACGCTGCTGCACGAGGAAGACATCACCGACAGCGTCGCGCCCTCGGTCGATGTCGAGCAGGACCTCTACAACGTCTTCGGACTGGCGCTGACCCGGATCGACGCGGAACTGGCGGCCAAGAAGCCGGGCCTGCGCCGCGTGCTGGGCTTCGTCCTGCGGGTGCTCCTGTCGGCCAAGGCGCGGGCGCGGATCACCCAGCGCCTGCAGGAACGCACCCGCACCGCCGAGGCGTTCCGCGCCTACAACCGTTACCTGATGGTCAAGCTGGCGGTGCCCGGGGCGCGCTAGTCCCGCACGAAATGCACGCCGGTGAACCGGGCCCGCATCGCAGCCGCGCGCGGGGCGAGGGACTCGGGCGCATCACTGGCCAGGATATCCGCGATCAGGTCCGCGAGGGCGGGCATGTCCGCCGGGGTCATGCCACGCCGCACGATCTCGGGCGTGCCGAGGCGCAGGCCGTTCATGTCCCCGGCGATCTCGGGCAGCGGCAGGCCGATCCCGCAGGCCAGCACGCCGCCCAACCGCAGGTGCTTCGAGGCCGCCTGCCCGCCGCCCCAGCGCCGCGCGTCGATGGCGAACTGGTGGGAGGCCGTCGCGCCCTCGGACCCGGCAAAGACCGGCACCTGCCGGGCTGCGAGGGCCGTCGCCAAAGCCTGGGCGGTGTCCACCATCCTGCGGGCATAGTCGGCGCCGAAGGCCAGCCAGTCGAGCATCGTCACCGCCAGCGCCGCCGTCTTGCCCGCGTCGAAATTCGCGGTCATCCCCGGAAAGGCGATGGCGTCCAGCCGCTCGGCAATCGCCGCATCGCGGGTCACGATCAGCCCGCCCGCCGGTCCGCCCAGCGACTTGTAGGTGCTCATCGTCATCAGGTGCGCGCCCTCGTCCAGCGGGTTGGCCCAGACCCCGCCCGCGATGATCCCGCACTGGTGCGCGGCATCGAAGAGCACCGGAGCGCCGACCTCGTCGGCAATCGCCCGAACCTCGCGCACCGGGTGGGGGAACAGGTTCAGCGACCCGCCGATGGTGATCAGCGCCGGGCGGACCTCGTGCGCCAGCCGCCGCAGCGCGTCGGTGTCCACCGTGTAGCCATCCGCCGCGACCGGCGCGGGCACGGTCTTCAGTCCGTAGAGCCCGGCGCAGCCCGGTCCGTGGTGGGTGACGTGGCCGCCGATGCTGGCAGGCGGAGCGATGATGGTGTCGCCCGGTTTCGTCAGCGCCATGAAGCCGTAGAGGTTGGCCATCGCCCCGGACGCGACACGGATCTCGGCATGGCTGGCGTCGAAGACCTGCGCGGCGAGTTCCGCGGCGATGACCTCGATCTCCTCGATCGCTTCCAGCCCCATCTCGTACTTGTCGCCGGGATACCCGAGCGACGGCCGCGCCCCGAGACCCGCGCCCAGCAGTGCCTCGGCCTTCGGGTTCATCACGTTGGTGGCCGGGTTCAGGTTGAAGCACTCGGCGTCGTGGATCTCGCGGTTGCGGTCCACCAGCGCGTCGATCCGCGCGGCGGTTGCCTCCAGAGGACGCGCGGCAGTCTCGGCGGCGAGGGTCTGGACGCGGGTTTCGCAGGCGGCAGGCACCCAGGGGCGCGGGGCGAGATGGGTCATGGCGGGTCTCCTTTCCCGGCATCTGGCGGGGTGCCCGGCTTGCGCGCAAACCAGATTTTCGGAAAATGGGGGCTAATTAATCTGAGGCTCCCATGCCGGTCGCGCCCCCTCCGCCGAAGTCCCTGCCGCTGAACGCGCTCCGCGCCTTCGAGGCGGCGGCGCGCCTGGGCGGATTTGCGGCCGCGGCGCAGGAACTGGGGGTCACGCCCGGTGCTGTCTCGGCGCAGATCAAGGGGCTTGAGGCGGCGGTGGGAGCGGCGCTCTTCGAACGCACGGCGCGCGAGGTCCGGCTGACCGCGCTGGGCGCCCGCGTCGCGCCCGACCTCGTGGCGGCCTTCGACGCCCTCGGGCAGGCGGCCCGGACCCTGCGGCGCGAGGCGGCCCCGCAAGTGGTGCAGATCGCCAGCCTTCCCGCGCTGGCCCAGCTCTGGTTGTCGCCGCGCCTGCCCGCGTTGCGCCGCGCGGCCCCGGATGTGGTGGTCTCGATCACCGCGATGGAGGTGCCGCCAAACCTGAAGCGCGCGGCCGTGGACCTGTGCCTGTTCGCGGGCGAGGGCGACGGACCGGCCCTGGGCGAGAACCGGCTGTTCCCGGTCTGCGCCCCGGATCTTGCGGCGGGCCTGCGCGACCCCGGGGACCTGCGCGCCGTGCCCTGCCTGTCCGACGCGGTCTGGAGCGGGGACTGGGCGCGCTGGCTGGCCGTGGCGGCCCCCGGTCAGGGGATCGTGCCCCGGGGACCGGTCTTCTCGCTCTATGCCCTTGCGGTGGAAGAAGCGGTGAACGGCGCGGGCGTGCTGATGGGGCACGAAGCGCTGGTCGCGCGGCACCTGGCCGAGGGACGGCTGCTGGCGCCCTTCGGGTCGGTGTCGGTGCCCGGTCCGGCCCTGCGCCTGTGGGCGGCGGGACCGCTGCGACCGGGCAGCGCGGCGGCACGGGTGATGGCCCATCTGCGCAGCGGATGACTTGACTCCGTGCTCCGGCTGCCCAGAGTCGGAGTGAGAACATTAACAGAACATGCGCGATGTTTGCGGAACTGAACATCACCTCGAACTTCACCTTCCTGACCGGCGGGTCGCACCCGGAGGAGTATGCCCGCAAGGCGGCTCTGCTGGGGATCGGGGCCTTCGCCATCGCCGACGAGAACTCGGTGGCGGGAATCGTGCGGGCCTGGACCGAGACGCGCGAGATCGAACGCCAGGTCGCCGAACGCCGGGCCGCGCTGGCCGCTGACGGGCCGATCGGGCCGCCCTGTCCGCCGCATCTCGCCCCGCCGCCGGGGCCGGATCCCGACTGTGTGCCCCGGTTGCTACCCGCTGCGCGGATCGTCTGCACCGACGGTGCCTCGGCCGTCGCCCTGCCGCGCGACCGGGCGGGCTGGGGGCGGCTCTGCCGTTTGCTGACGCTGGGCCGCCGCCGCGCGGGCAAGGGCGACTGCCATCTGGCGGCGGAGGACCTGCTGGCCCATGGCGCGGGGATCGAGTGGCTGGTCCTGCCGGGGCACGGGCCGTGGCGCAGCCTGTCCCGGCAACTGTCCGAGGCGTTTCCGGGGGCGGTCTCGCTGATCGTGCGCCCGCATTACGACGGGCAGGACCGGACGCGGATCGCCGCGCTGGCCCGGGCCGCGGCGGACCTCGGCCTGACCCCGGTCGCCAGCGCCAGCCCCCTCATGCACACCAGCCGCCGCCGTCGTCTCGTCGATGTGCTGACCGCGATCCGGCTCGGGGTGCGGGTCGATGCGCTCGGCCGCCGCGCCCTGCCCAACGCCGAACGGCGGATGCGCAGCGCGGCGGACCTGGCACGCCTCTATGCCGGGCACGAGGGGATGATCGCGGCGGCGACCGCCCTTGCGGCGCGCTGCACCTTCGACCTGGGCGAGTTGCGCTACGAGTATCCCAGCGAGGTCGAGAACGGCGAGGCCCCGCAGGACCGGCTGACACGGCTCGCCCATGCCGGGATGGCGTGGCGCTATCCGCGCGGCGCGCCCGAGCGGGTCAAGACGCTGGTCGCCCATGAACTCGCGCTGATCGGCAAGCTGGGCTACGCGCCCTATTTCCTGACCGTCAACGATATCGTCGCCTTCGCCCGGTCGCGCGGCATCCTGTGCCAGGGGCGCGGTTCGGCGGCCAACTCGGTGGTCTGCTACTGCCTCGGGATCACCTCGGTCAGCCCGGAGGTCGGGACGATGGTCTTCGAGCGCTTCGTCTCCGAGGCCCGCGACGAGCCGCCGGACATCGACGTGGACTTCGAGCACGAACGCCGCGAGGAGGTGATCCAGCACATCTACGAGCGCTACGGGCGGCACCGGGCGGGGCTGTGCGCCACCGTCATCCACTATCGCGGCAAGCGGGCGGTGCGCGAGGTGGGCAAGGCGATGGGGCTGTCGGACGACATGCTCGGGGCGATCTCCTCGCAGATCTGGGGCTTCGGATCGGTCTCGGGGCTGGAGGACGCCAGGTTGCGCGAACTGGGTCTCGACCCGCGCGACCGTCGCCTGCGCCAGACGCTGGAGCTGATCTTCGAGATCCAGGGCTTTCCGCGTCACCTGTCGCAGCACGTCGGCGGCTTCGTCATCACCGAAGGGCGGCTCGACGAACTGGTGCCGGTCGAGAACGCGGCGATGGAGGA
>JAUHZL010000469.1 GCA_030425945.1 Alphaproteobacteria bacterium
TGGCCATCGCTTATCATCCCAAACGCGGGACAATCGTTACCGTCAACTTCAACTCCGGCTTCCTGCCCCCGGAGATGGTGAAGCGGCGGCTGTGCGTCGTGCTCTCGCCGCCGATCCGGGCGCGCGTCGGTCTGTGCACGGTTGTCCCGCTCAGCCTGTCCGAGCCGACGCCCGTGCAGCCCTACCACTACAGGTTCCAGATCCCGTTCGAGATGCCACCGGCCTGGGGCACGGTCCCGCGCTGGGCGAAGTGCGACATGATCTGCGCGGTCGGGCTGCACCGGGTCGACCTGATCCGTCTTGGCAAGGACGACCACGGCCGGAGGCGGTATCAGCTGACGGTGCTTCCGCAGGAGCATTTACGAAGGATTGAGACTTGCGTGTTAGCCGGTCTCGGCCTGCCACCTTTGACAGGCTGACGCGGAGATCGTATTTTCTGCGCGTGGCGGCACTGCCTAGGCATCCGCGTTAAGACCCTGCGAAGGGCCACTGGCCAGCGGCGTGACAGCAAGCGTCGGGCCAGTGCTGCTGGGCCTCCGGGTGAACGCCTGGGGGCCTTTGCTTTCCCCCCACCCCCCACAAACGAAAAGCCCCGGCGCGGGGCCGGGGCTGTCCTGATGTCGTGCGGGGCGCCGCTCAGTGCAGGCGCTGTTCGACTGTCTTGATCGCGTCCTCGACGAGCGTCGCGCGGTCGGTGTCCTGCAGCGCCTTCGCGATGACGTCCCCGGCGGCGGCCACGGCCACCGAGATCGCCTGGTCGCGGACCTGCTTGACGGCCGCGGCTTCGGCGCTGGCGATCTGATCGTCGGCAGCGGCCAGGCGGCGCGCCATCGAGCGCTCGAGTTCGGCTTTCGCCTGCTCCGCCATCAACTCGGCATCGGCCTTGGCATGCGCCACGATCCGGTCGGCGTGGTCCTGCATCTCGCGGCTCTTGCGCTCGTAGCTGGCGAGAAGGGCCTGCGCCTCTTCTTTCAGCGCGCGGGCCTCGTCGAGTTCCTTGCGGATCCCGGCGGCGCGGCTGTCGAGCGACCCGGCCACCAGGCCGGGCACCTTGAAGTACACCAGCACCGCGAGGAAGACGAGGAACGCGATCAGCACCACGAAGTTGGTGTTGTGCAGCGAGAAGAACGGCCCGGAGGCCGCCTGCACAGGGGCGGCAAGCAGCATCAGGGCGGCAGCGGGGGTCCAGAGCGTCTTCATGGGTTATCCTTTCAGACGCGCCGCGACGGCGGCGGACACGGTCTGGGCATCGCCCTTGCCGGGGGTCAGCAGCGCGACCAGCTCGGAGGCGGTGTCGCGGGCCACTTCGGCCACGGCGTCGGCGGCACCGGCGCGGATCTCCTCGATGCGCTTCTGGCTCTCGGCGGCGCGGGCCGCGATCTCGGCGTCGGCTTTCGCCTTGGCCTCGTCCAGTTGCGCCGCGATTTCGGCCCGGGTCTCGGCCGCGATCCGCGAGGCTTCCGCCCGCGCATCCGCCAGAGCCTGTTCATAGGCCTTTTCCGCCTCCTGTGCCTTGAGCTTCAGCTCTTCGGCGGCGGCGATGTCATTGGCAATGGTGCCCTGCCGGTCGGTCAGGACCGAGGCGATGCGCGGCAGCGCGACGCGGGACAGGATCAGGTAGATGACGACCAGCGTCACCACCAGCCAGAAAATCTGGTTGGGGAAGGTCGAGAAATCGAGCTGCGGCATACCGACGGCTGCGGTAGCCTCCGCCGCGCCGTGCGCGCCTTCTGTTGCTTCGGTGGCCATGTGTCCCTCCTGGGGTTTCCGGAACATCGGGCGCCCCCCGCCATGGGGCGCGCCCGACCGTAAGGAAATCAGACCGGGATCAGACGGCGAACATCAGCAGCAGCGCGACGAGGAACGAGAAGATCCCGAGCGCTTCTGCGAAGGCGATACCGATGAACAG
>JAUHZL010000002.1 GCA_030425945.1 Alphaproteobacteria bacterium
ACTACCTCGCCGCAACCCTGCGCGCCATCCTCAACGGCCACCCACGATCCCGCATCGAAGACCTCATGCCTTGGCGACAAACACAGCCGTCAAGCCTCGCCGCATAGGGCATCAACCTCGCGCTTACCGCCCAGCGGTACGGCAAGCGCCAGAATGAGCCCGCCCCAGCTCAGGATTGCCCGGACCGCCTGCATGGGCGACCTCGCCCGTCTCAGGCCGGTTCCAGGACGAAATGGGCTTCGAGGCTGGTATCGCCGGACCGCGGCATGACCGGGCGCAGGAACACCGTGCGGAATTCCCCGCTGTCATAGGCGAGGTGACCGTGCGGCTGGCCGAAGGCGGGCACGATCTGCGGCATCTCCAGCCGGAACACGCCGTTCCGGTCCGTCAGGGTCGCGCCGTGGCTGTGCCAGTCGCGCTCGTGGCCCTCGGTGGTGTGGGCCCAGATCTGGATCCGTTGCCCTGCCAACGGCATCCCGTCGCCAGCCCGCCGCACGGTTCCGGTCATCCAGAAGCCGCCGCCCCCGATCCGGTCCACGATCGGCGCGCCGGGACGATAGTTGTTGGCGCCGCCCCGCATCGTCCGGGTCGGCGCAAGGCCCTGTGCCTCGGCCGGGGCGCGGGGCAGGGTCGCGCCGGTCAGGAGCGTGGCGGAACCGGTCAGAAGAACGTGGCGTCGGGTGATCATGCGGCCTCCTCGCGGGCGTGGGGTCTCGGTCCGAAGTCGCCGGGGCAAGGAAAGGCTAACACCGCCCAGCCCGACCGATCCAGTTCCCGCAACGCCCGCGGCACCTCCGGGCATCCCACAACTGCGTGAGGCCGTCAGAGACTGTCCGCAATCCCTAGCGCCATCGCCGCGGTGCCCGCCCGCCCGCCGAGATCGGGCGTGTGCCGTGCCGGATCCGCGAGCGCAGCCTCGAGACCCGCCCGGATCCCTGTGGCGGCGTCGGCCAAGTCCGGACGGTCGTGCCGCTCGGCCAGCCAGTCGAGCAGCATCGCCGCCGAGCCGATCAGCGCCGCCGGGTTGGCCACATCACGCCCGGCGATATCCGGCGCGCTGCCATGTTGCGCCTGCGCCATGGCGTGATCGGTCCCGGCATTCAGCGACGCGGCAAGGCCGAGACTGCCCGACAACTCGCCCGCGAGATCCGACAGGATGTCCCCGTACATGTTGGTGGTAACGATGACATCGTAGCGCTCCGGGGCGCGCACGAGGTGGGCGGCCATCGCGTCGACCAGCACCTCGTCATAGGCGATGTCCGGATGCCGCTCGGCCTGCTTGCGGCATTCTTCGAGAAACAGACCGTCCGACAGCCGCAGGACATTGGCCTTGTGCACCGCCGTGACATGCCGGGCGGGGCGCATGGCCGCCATGCGGAACGCCGCGTCCGCGATCTGGGCACAGGCGCGCCGGGTGATCTTGCGCAGGGCCAGCGCCATGTCAGGGTCGGGCATGACCTCGCCGGGGCCCGCGTGCATGTTGCGGTCAGCGTAGAAGCCTTCCGTGTTCTCGCGCAGGATCACCAGGTCGAACGGACGTCCCAGCGGGCTGGGCAACACCGCCCGGGTCGTGGCCGGGCGGATGTTGGCAAACAGGTCGAGGGCCACGCGCAGCACCCCCGACGGGTTGCGCCCGCCTTTTGCGACAGGCGGATACGCGTTGTGCGACACCGGCCCCAGCACGATCCCGTCGGCGGCGCGGGCGGCCGCAAGCACGGGGTCCGGGATCGTCGTCCCGCTGGCCGCGAGCGCGTCGAATCCGATCGCGATCTCCTCCATCTCCAGCCCGAGGCCGAAGCGCCGGTCCGCAGCGGCCAGCACGGTCCGGGTGGCACGCACGATCTCCGGGCCGATCCCGTCACCCGGCAGCAGCAGCAGCTTCATGGGGTGCGCCCCTGCGCATCCCGCACGAGGGCCGCCATGCGATAGACGCCATGCGCCATCTTCGAATAGGGCGCGGTCAGGAAGAACGCCAAAACCGTCCCCAGGTGCACTGCCAGCAGGCCCGGCACCAGCGCCGTTCCGGTCGCGGCATAGAGGGCAAGCCCGGTCAGCGCCGTCAGGGTCAGGATCAGCACGAAGGCCATTTCGCCGCCCCAGAGCTCGGGCGCGCCAAGGTGCCGCTCGGCCTTCAGCTTCAGCGCCACGAGGCCCGCGCCGCCGATCACCATCAGCAGGCCACCCGGCACCCCCAGCAGTTTTGGCACCGCGAAGGGACCGTAGGGCGCCTCCATTCCCAGACCGTAGTGCATCACCGTGCCCGACGAGGTCGACGCGAAGCAGAGCAGGAAGCCCCACATCATCGCCTGGTGCGCATGGCGGCGCGCGTTCGAGAAGCGGTCGCCCTTCTCGTAGTTGCAGCCCTGTCCCTGTCCGCCCCCGAGGTTCTTCATCCGGGCGGCGTCGCGCAGGGCGGCGGCCAGCTCGGCCAGCGTCACGCGCCTTCCGCCGGTTTCGCGCCAGTAGCGCCGCAGTCCGATCGCGAAGGCGAAGACCGGCAGCAGGAAGGCGGGCAGGAAGATCGCGACCATCGTGCCATGGGCGAGAGCGGCATAGAACCCGTCCCCGGAGGCCGGGCGCAGGGTCGAAATCGCCCAGAACAGGCCCGCCAGCGCCGCGATCAGTGCCAGCCCCAACGCGACGCCCGAGCGGTGGAACATGCCCGCGAAGGCCCCCGGCCAGGCAAAGCGCTCCCAGCTTTCGGCACGCACTTCCGCCAGCGCACGGGGCAGGTTCAGGTCGAACTCGTGCGGCGCGGTATACTGGCAGGCGTGATAGCAGCCCCGGCAGTTGTGGCAGAGGTTCGCGAGCTGCGTGAGATCGGCGTCGGTGAAGGCGCGTTCCTTGAACATCGCGGGAAAGACCGAGCAATACCCCTCGCAATAGCGGCAGGCGTTGCAGATCTCGACCTGGCGGCGGGCCTCGTCGGTCGCGGTCAGTGGAAAGGCGATATCAAGCGACATGTGCAGCGGCCTCCTGTCCCGCGATGCGTCCGAAGACGGTCCCGATGGTCATGCCGAACCCGGCGAGGTAACCCTGACCGAGGATCGAGCCGGCCATGATCTCGCCGGCGGCCCAGACGTTGTCGTAGCGCCCGCCCGTGCCGGTGACGCGCGCGGTCTCGTCCACCTTCAGCCCGAGGTAGGTGAAGGTCACGCCGGGGCGCAGCGAGTAGCCGTAGAACGGCCCTTTCTCGATCGGGCGCGCCCAGTTGGTCTTGGCCGGGGTCAGCCCCTCGGTGGCCAGCCCGTCCAGTTCGGTCGCATGGAAGCGGCCCGGACGGCAGGCGGCGTTGAAGGCGTCCACCGTCTCGCGCAGCTTCGTGCCCGAGATGCCCAGTTGCTGGCCCAGCCCCTCGATGGTGTCGGCGACCACCGGCGGATAGACCGAGGGCATGAAGTCGTTGATGCTCTGGCTGTCGATGATCGCATAGGCGACCTGGTCGGGCTGGGTGGCCACCAGCCGTCCCCAGATGGCATAGCGCTTGGGCCAGACGTCCTCGCCCTCGTCGTAGAAGCGCGCGCCGTCCTTGTTGACCACGATGGAGAAGGGCACGCAGTCGAGACGGGTCACGATGCCGCCGTCGTACTTCGGCGCCCGTCCGTCGATGGCGACGGCGTGGCACTGGGTCGGGTCGCCGACGCTTTCGGCGCCCTGGTCGAGCATGTCCTTAAGCACCACGCCCCGGTTGTAAGGCGTGCCCCGGATCAGGAAGTTGCGCGCCGCCGGTCCCCAGGCCCGGGCCAGCCAGTCGATATCCGCCTGGAACCCGCCGGAGGCCAGCACGACGGCGCGGCCTTCGATCCGGACGGGGTGGCCCGCGATCTCGGCCTCGACCGCGCGGAAATGGCCGTCGCGGATATCGACGTGGCGGACCTGCGCCTCGTAGACCACGGTCACCCGCAGGTCCTCCGCGGTGTTGTAATAGGCGTTCACCAGCGCCTTGCCGCCGCCGAGGAAGAAGGCGTTGGTCCGGCTCAGCGACAGCGTCCCCGAAAGCGACGGCTGGAACCGGACGCCATGCGCCTCCATCCAGGGCAGGCAGGTTTCGGACGTGCGGATCGTCATGCGGGCGAGCGCCTCGTCGGTCTCGCCCTTGGTCACCCGGATCAGGTCGTCGAAATACTCGTCCTCGCCATAGGTGTCGGTCAGCACCGACAGCGGGCCGCCGTGCATGCAGCGGAAGTTGCGGGTATGGCGCGAGTTGCCGCCCCGGTAGGGCTTCGGCGCGCCTTCCAGCAGCACGACGCGCGCGCCGCGTTCGGCGGCCTCGATGGCGGCGCAGAGCGCGGCATTGCCGCCGCCCACCACGACGACATCCCAGTCGGTTGCGGTCAGGTCGGTCAGATCGGTCACGGTGTCTCCCCAGCAAGGCGTCGGAACTGGCGCAGCCGCACCCGGTGGGCGGCTTCGATATGGGCGCGCATCGCGCTCTCGGCGGCGTCTCCGTCGCGGGCGCTCAGGGCGTCGAGGATCGCGGCGTGTTCGCGGACGGCTTCGGCGGCGCGGTCGCCTTCCTCCATCGTCGAGGGGCCGAGGATCAGCAGGGTCTTCTGCACGGCCTGCACGGCCTGGCCGAGGAACCGGTTCTTCGCGGTATTCAGCAGGGCGCCGTGGAACTGGCGGTTCAGCTCGTAGAGCCGGGCCACGTCGCCCTGCGATGTCGTCATCTCGGCGTTGATGGCGGCCAGCTCGGCCAGCTCCATGTTCGACCCGGCGCGGGCCGCAAAGCGGGCGGCGGTGCTTTCGAGCACCGCGCGCATCTCGTAAAGCTCGGTCACTTCGGCATAGTCCAGCGCCCGGACAGCGGCCCCGACCCGCGGGACATGGACCACGAGGCCATCGGCCTCCAGTTGCCGGATTGCTTCGCGGACCGGTGTGCGGCTGATCCCCAGTCGCGCCGCGAGGTCGGTTTCGAGCAGGCGGTCGTGGGGCTTCAGGATCCCGGCGCGGATTTCCTCCACGAGGCGGGCATAGGCATCGCGTCCCTGTCCCTGCTCGGGTGACGTCCGGGTGCCGGCCACGGGGTGATCCTTTGCATTGCCAATTTGCATCCGTGTGAATACAAGCGGATACAAAGCCCGTCAACGACCCCGGTTCCGCCATGCCCCTCGCCTCGCTCTCGCCTCTCGCCCGCCGGGCCATGACCGCAGGGCTGGCGCTGGTCGGGGCCGGGGTGTTCTGGGGGCTGGGTCTGCCGCTGCCGTTCCTGTTCGGTCCGATGGCGGCCTGCCTCGTCGGGGCGCTGGCGGGACTGCCGCTGAAGGGCCTGGGGCAGATCGGCGTCGCTGCCCGCACCATCCTCGGGGTGGCGGTCGGGGCGTCCCTGACCCCCGAGGTCGTCGCCAAGCTGCCGCAGATGGCCGCGTCCGTCGCGTTGATCCCGCTGTATATCGCGCTGATCGGCCTGATCGGCGTGCCGTTCTTCCATCGCGTCTGCGGCTTCGACCGGGTCACCTCGTGGTACGCCTCGATGCCAGGCGGGCTGCAGGACATGGTGATCTTCGGGCAGGAGGCCGGGGGCGACGTCCGCGCGCTGTCCCTGATCCATGCCACGCGCGTGCTGATCATCGTCACCGTCGCGCCGATCATCCTGACGCAAGGCTTCGGCGCGGCGCTGTCGAACCCCATCGGCGCCCCGGCGTCGACCCTGCCGTGGCACGAACTGGTGCTCATGGCCGCCGCGGCGCTGGTCGGCTGGAAGGGCGGCGAGAAGATCGGCCTCTTCGGGGCCTCCATCCTCGGCCCGATGATCGTGACCGCCGCGCTGTCGCTGGGCGGCATCATCCATTTCCGCCCGCCTGCCGAGGCCATCGTCACCGCGCAGTACTTCATCGGTCTCGGGATCGGGGTCGGGTATGTCGGTGTCACGCTGTATGAACTGCGCCGCGACGTTCTCGCGGGTGTGGTCTTCGTCCTGATCCTTGCCGCCCTCGCCGCCGCCTTTACCGAGGTCGTCGTGCTCTTCGGTCTCGCCTCGTCGCCGGTCGCGGGCTTCCTTGCCTTCGCGCCCGGCGGGCAGGCCGAGATGACGGTGCTGGCGATCATCGTCGGCGCGGATCTGGGCTATGTCATCGTCCATCACCTGACACGCGTCCTGCTGGTCATCACCGGGGCGCCGCTGGCCGCGCGCCTGTTCCGGGCGACGCGGGACGTCACCGAGAGGGAGTCGCGGAAATGAGCTTCACCACCCGTCCGGAACTGGCCGGAACCTTCGGCATGACGGCCTCGACGCACTGGATTGCGTCCGCTGTCGGGATGAAACTGCTGGAAGCGGGCGGCACCGCGGCCGATGCCGCTGCGGGCATGGGCTTCACGCTGAACGTGGTCGAGCCGCATCTGAACGGACCGCTCGGGGACATGCCCGCGCTCTGGCGCGGGGCGGGCGACGCGGCGCCGACGATGTACTGCGGTCAGGGCACGGCCCCCGCCGCGGCCACGATCGCCCACTACCGGTCCGAGGGGCTGGACCTGATCCCGGGATCGGGCCTGCTGGCAACGGTGGTTCCGGGCGCGTTCGATGCCTGGATGCTGCTGCTCCGGGATCACGGCCGCGTGCCGCTGCGCGAGGTGATGGAACCCGCCATCCACTATGCCCGGCACGGCCACCCCGTGCTGGCGCGCGTCAGTGCCACCATCGCGGGGCTGACCGAGTTCTTCCGGGCCGAATGGCCGACCTCCGCGGAGGTCTGGATGCCGGGCGGTGCGGCCCCGGAGCCGGGCGCCCTGTTCGCCAATCCGGCGCTGGCCGACTTCTGGGAGCGCCTGCTGGCCGAGGCGGAAGCCGTTAAGGGCCGCGAAGCCCAGATCGAGGCCGCCCGCCGCGCCTTCTATGAAGGGTTCGTGGCCGAACACATCGACACCTACCTGCGCGATGCCTGCGTGATGGATGCCGCTGGCGGACGTCGGAAGGGAGTGCTGACCGGGCAGGACATGGCGGGCTGGCGCGCCACCACGGAAGCCGCCGTTTCGACCACGCACCATGGCTGGACCGTCTGGAAGGGCGGCTTCTGGACACAAGGTCCGGTCCTGTTGCAAACGCTGAACCTGCTCGAGGACACCGGGCTCGGCGATCTCGACCCCGTCGGGGATGCCTTCGTCCACCGGGTGGCCGAGGCGCTGAAACTCGCCTTCGCGGACCGCGAGGCCTACTACGGCGACCCCGACCATTTCGACATCCCGGCCGCGACGCTCCTGTCGAAGGACTACGCCCATGCCCGCCGCGCGCTGATCGGCGAGAGCGCGTCGCAGGACCAGCGGCCCGGCGATCTGCCCGGGCTCGAGGGACTTGCCGCCGCCTTCCTCGCCCGCGCCGCGCGCAAGCCGGAGGCGGGACCGGGTGTCGGTGCCGGTGAGCCGACCATGGCCCACCTGACCGGTCGGCGGGGCGACACCGTCCACATCGACGTCATCGACCGCTGGGGCAACATGTTCTCGGGCACGCCGTCGGGCGGCTGGCTGCAGTCGAACCCGGTGGTCCCGGGTCTCGGCGTGCCGCTGAACACGCGGGCGCAGATGTTCTGGCTCGATCCCGGTCTGCCGACCTCGCTGACCCCCGGCGCCCGGCCGCGCACCACGCTGTCGCCGTCGATGGCGGAAGCGCCCGACGGCACCCGGCTTGCGTTCGGCACCCCAGGCGGGGACCAGCAGGACCAGTGGCAGGCGAGCTTCCTGCTGCGCGTCATCCACCACGGCATGAACCTGCAGGAGGCCATCGACGCGCCGCTGTTCCACACCGCCCACCTGCAGGCCAGCTTCTACCCGCGCGGCACCAAGCCCGGTCACCTGCTGGCCGAACCGGCGTTCGGCGAGGCCGTGCTGGACGCGCTGCGGGCCCGGGGGCACCGGCTTGAGGTGTCGGCTCCGTGGGCCGCCGGCCGGCTGACCGCGACCAGCCGCAGCCCCGAAGGGCTGCTGCGCGGCGCCGCGACCCCGCGCCTGATGCAGGCCTATGCCATCGGGCGCTGAGGTCCGCGGACGCTGCACCGGCAAAAAGAAGCGCGCGCGGCACAGCTTCTGCGTGTGCCTGCGCCGCATCCGCGAAGAAACCTGCATTAGATTCATTAATCGCTAAGAATTATTCGTTTGCCGCTTCCCGCCGCTCGTGAAACATTCTGTCGCACTAGGGAGCGAGTTCTTGCGCAAGATCAGGCGTTTGGCGGTCCGGCATTGGCCGGAGCCGCACGGGTCCGTCTTGCCGGTCGTTCCCGCGCAACCGGGAGGACAATATGACAGACATTCTTCAGGCGGTGCGTGGCGCCGCACTTGGGGCCGTGGCCGGTGTCGCGGCGATGGCGATGGGCACGACCGCCTTCGCAGGCGGCCATGGCGGGGTGGATTTCGCGGGCAAGACCGTCGAATTCGTGATCCCGTTCTCGGAATCGGGCGGCTCGGCGCGCTGGGCCAACTTCTTCGCGCCGCTGCTCAGCGAGCACCTGCCGGGCAACCCGGTCGTGGTGGTGCGCTATCGTCCCGGTGCGGGCTCGACGGCGGGCGCCAACTGGTTCCAGGAGCAGACGACCGATGACGGCACGCTGATCTTCGGCACCTCGGGCTCGACCCAGTTCCCCTACCTGCTCGGCGATCCGCGCGTGCGCTACGAGTACAAGGACTGGCGTCCGGTTCTCGCCTCGGGCACCGGCGGCGTCGTCTACCTGCCCGGCGACCTCGGCGCGGACTATGACGGCGACATGGACGCCTTCACCGACGTGGACTTCCTCTACGGCTCGCAGGGCGCCACCACGCTCGACCTCGTGCCGCTGCTGGCGTTCAAGCTGCTCGGCCTGACCGTTGACCCAGTGTTCGGCATCGAAGGTCGCGGCGACGGCCGCCTGATGTTCGAGCGCGGCGAAGCCAACATCGACTACCAGACCTCGTCCGCCTACCTGCGCTCGGTGGTTCCGATGGTCGAGAGCGGCATGGCCGTTCCGGTGTTCAGCTACGGCGCCCTCAACGACGCCGGCGAGATCGTCCGCGACCCGACCTTCCCCGACATGCCGAGCTTCAAGGAAGTCTGCGAGGCCACCGCGGCCTGCTCGACCGAAGGCACTGCCTGGGAAGCCTACAAGGCCTTCTTCATCGCGGGCTTCGCGGCCCAGAAGATGATCTACCTGCCGGGCACCGCGTCGGATGACGTCGTGGCGACCTACACCAAGGCGCTGCAGGACATCATCGCCCGTCCCGACTTCGCCGAACTGGCGGCGGCCGAACTGGGCGTCTACCCTCAGCTGACCGGCAACGGGGCGATCAGCGCCTCGGATCAGGCCACCACGGTGTCGGCCGAGTCGAAGGCCTACGTCCTCGACTGGCTGAAGGCCGACTACGGCGTGACGATGGAGTAATCCAGACCGCCGAACTGTCCGCCCCCCGGCTTGCGACGGGGGGCGGGTCCCCTTCTGACGCCGACCAAGGACCAAGCCCGTGATGGACCTGCTCGCGACCGCTTTGCCCGCGCTGGGCGAGGCGCTGACCCTCGTGCTGCAACCCCAGCAGTTCCTCTTCCTCGTGACGGGCGTGCTGCTCGGCCTCTCGATCGGCGTGTTGCCCGGCCTCGGCGGCATCGCGGGCCTGTCGCTCGTCCTGCCGTTCATGTTCGGCATGGAGCCGGTCTCGGGCCTGGCGCTGATGGTCGGCCTGATCGCTGTGATCCCGACATCGGACACCTTCTCGTCGGTACTGCTCGGCATTCCGGGCTCGACCGCCAGCCAGGCGACGGTGCTCGACGGCTTTCCGCTGGCCCGCAAGGGCGAGGCCGCCCGCGCGCTGGCCGCGGCTTTTGCCAGTTCGCTGTTCGGCGGCCTGCTCGGCGCGACCATCCTGACCTTCTTCATCTTCTTCGCCCGGCCGCTGATCCTCGCCTTCGGCCTGCCCGAAATGCTGATGATCACCATTCTCGGCCTGTCGATGGTGGCGATCCTCGCCGGGCGCGTGCCGCTGAAGGGCCTTGTCGCCGCCGGCCTGGGCCTGATGGTCGGCACCATCGGCGCGGCGGGTGCGGGCGGCAGCCTGCGCATGGCGAGCTATGACTTCCCTTATCTGATCGACGGCCTGCAACTGGTCATCATCGGTCTCGGCATCTACGCCATCCCCGAAATCGTCTCGCTGCTCCGCCAGGACCGTGCCATCTCGCGCGACGGCGGCCTCGGCAAGGGCTGGCTCGAAGGCGTGCAGGACTGGTGGCGCAACAAGTGGCTGTCGGTGAAATGTTCCGCCATCGGCGTGATCGTCGGGGTGATCCCGGGCCTCGGCGGTTCGGTCGTGGACTGGATTGCCTATGGCTTCACCGTCCAGACTGCGCGCGACAAGTCGAAGTTCGGCAGCGGTGACATCCGCGGCGTGATCGGACCGGAAAGCTCGAACAACGCGAAGGAGGGCGGCGGCCTCGTCCCGACCCTGATCTTCGGCATCCCGGGCTCCGGCTCGATGGCGGTGTTCCTCGGCGGTCTCGCGCTGCTGGGCTACGATCCCGGCCCGCACATGGTGCGCAACAACCTCGACATCACCTACACCATCGTCTGGTCGCTCGCGCTGGCCAACGTGGTCGGGGCCGGGCTGTGCATCCTGCTGTCGACGCCTATCGCGAAGCTGACCACCATCCGGTTCACGCTGCTCGCGCCGTTCCTCTTCATGATCATCGCCTTCGCGGCCTTCCAGTCGAGCCAGCAGCTCGAGGATCTCGCCGCGCTGGTCGCCATCGGCCTGCTCGGCATCTTCCTGCGGCGCTTCGACTACTCGCGTCCGGCCTTCCTGATCGGCTTCGTGCTGTCGCACCAGGCGGAATCCTTCGCCAACATGGCGAACCAGATCGCCGGGTCGCGCTTCCGCCGCAGCTTCGAGGCCGGGATCGACTACATCGCCTCGTCGCTGTCGCTGGCGCTGCTTGCCCTGACCGTGATCTCGGTCGTCGTCGGCATCCGGCAGGCCAAGCACATCCTCGGGAACGACAACGCGCCGACCGGCGCCAAGCGCGGGCCGGTGGTCTTCCTGCTGCTGATCACCGCCTATCTCTCGGTCGCCTGGATCGACGCGCTGACCATCAGCCGGATGGGCGACAAGATCTTCCCGGTCACCGTGGGTGCGATCACGCTGATCTGCTGCCTGCTGCTGCTCCTGAAGATGATGCGCGCGCCCGAGGGCCACGCGGTCTTCGCCGACCTCGAGACCGGGGGCGAAGATGCCGAGGCGCCGCATGGCCTCTGGTCCACGCTGGGCTGGTTCGTCGGCCTGCTGATCGCCTCGTCGCTGGTCGGGTTCATTCTCGGACTCGCGGCCTTCCTGCTGGCCTTCTTCCGGGTCCGCGCCGGGCTGGGCTGGGGCCGCGTGGTGCTGTTCTCCGTCCTCGGGGTGCTCTTCATGTGCTTCCTCGCCTGGACGCTGGGCCGCGATTTCCCGCCGGGCCTGCTGCAAGCCTCCTATCCCAAGATGCCATGGCCGCTGACATGACACAGACACCTGTTCCCTTCCTCTTCCTGCGGGGCGGTTCCTCGCGCGGGCCCTACTTCAACCGCGCCGACCTGCCCGAGGACCGCGACGCGCTTGCCCGCGTGCTGGTGGCCGTGGTCGGGGCCGGCAACCCGCGCAACATCGACGGGCTGGGCGGGGGCAATGCCGTGACGACCAAGGTCGCCATGCTGTCGCCCTCGGCGGATCCGCAGGCGGACGTGGACTATTTCTTCGCCCAGGTCGCGGTGGACGAACCGCTGGTGGATTTCGGCCCGACCTGCGGCAACATTCTCGTCGGCGTCGGTCCGGCGGCCATCGAGATGGGGCTGGTCCCGGTCACGGGGGATGAAACCCGCGTCCGCATCCGGGCCGTGAACACCGGCGCCCTCGTCGAGGCCATCGTCCAGACACCGGGCGGCCAGGTCCGCTACGACGGCGAGACCGCCATCGACGGGGTGCCGGGCACGGCCGCGCCCGTCGCGCTGAACTTCCTCGACGTGATCGGGTCGCGCTGCGGCGTCATGCTGCCGACCGGCAACCTGCGCGACGTCATCGACGGCATCGAAGTGACCCTGATGGACGTGGCGATGCCGATGATGATCGCGCGCGCGTCGGACTTCGGGCTGACCGGGGGCGAAAGCGCCGCCGAGCTGGACGCCGACAAGGCGCTCTTTGCCCGGATGGAGGCGATCCGGATGGAGGCCGGGCGGCGGATGGGCTTCGGCGACGTGACCAAATCGGTGACGCCGAAGATCGGCCTGCTTAGTGCCGCCGCTGACACCGGCCATTTCCGCGCTCGCTACTTCATGCCGTGGAACACCCATCCCACGCTGGCGGTCACCGGGTCCCAATGCCTCGCCGCTTGCGCCTTGACCCCCGGCACGGTGGCCGACGGGCTGGTGCGCCCGATCGAGGGGCAGCCGGCGGTTGTCTCCATCGAGCACCCGATGGGAACGATGGAGGTGACCGTCGATTATGCGCATGGCGCGAACGGGTTCGAACTCCGCTCCGCTGGGGTGATCCGGACCGCCCGGCTGATCGCGCGGGGCGAGGTGATGGTGCCGGCCGCCGCGCTGGCCGTGCCGCAGCCGGAGGAGAGCGCCGCATGACCGCAGCGCAGGGCGTGCCCGCTCCGCACGTCTACGACATTCTCGCCCGCACCGCCGCGCAGGAAGGGGTTGCGACCTGCTTCGCGCTGCTGGGCGATGCCAACATGAACTGGGCAACCCGCCTCGCCGAGGCCGGGGTGCGGATGATCTATGTCCGCCACGAGCATTGCGCGGCGGCCGCGGCGATGGCCTATGCCCGCAAGACCGGCGATATCGGCTTTGCCACGGTGACCTGCGGGCCCGGCCTGACCCAGCTGATGACCGCGCTGCCCGCGGCGGTGCGCGCCCGCCTGCCGATGGTCGTTTTCGCGGGCGAAGCGCCGGTCGGGAAGGGCTGGTACAATCAGGGGATCGACCAGGCCCCCTTCGTCACCGCCACCGGCGCGGCCTACGTGCCCCTGCACCATGTCGAGCGGATGCCGGTCACGCTGCGCGATGCCTTCCTTCAGGCCCGGCGCGAGCGGCGGCCCGTCGTGGTGGGCGTGCCGTTCGATCTGCAGGAGCGCGTCTGGTCCGGATCGCTGACGCTGCCCGAGCCGTCGCGCGCGCTGCTGCTGCAGCCGCGCCCGGTGCCGCCCCACCCCGAGGACGTGGCCGACGCCGCCGCCGTGACCGACGCCGCGCGGCGCATCGTGATCGTGGCCGGGATGGGCGCGGTCGAGGCCGGGGCCGGTCCCGCGTGCCTGGCATTGGCCGAGCGTCTCGACGCGCCGCTTGCGACGACCCTGCCCGCGCGCGGGCTCTTCCATGACGATCCCTTCTGCCTCGGGATCGCGGGAGGGTTCTCGACCCAGACCGCCCGCGCCGTGTTCGCCGAGACCGATCTCGTCATCGCCGTGGGGGCCTCGCTGGCCCATCACACGGCGGATGGCGGGGCGCTCTGGCCCAAGGCGGACGTCCTGCAGATCGACCTCGACCCGGTCGCCCGGTCGCAGGGACGCGCCGCCGCGGGGCACCACCTGCGCGCCGACGCCCGGCTGGGGGTCGAGGCGCTGACCGCGGCCGTGGCGCCGCGCCCGGCCGACATGCGCAGCGACGCCCTCGCGCAGCGCATCGCAACAACCCCCGCCGACGGGGCCCGCTTCGACATCGCGCCGGGGGTGCACGACCCGCGCGAGGTGGTCAGGGCCCTCGACGCGTCGCTGCCCGCAGAGTGGGAGATGGTCAATTCATCCGGCCACTGCTCCTATTTCTTCGCGCAGATGCCCTCGCGGCCACAGGACCGGTTCCTGACGATCCGCGAGTTCGGAGCCATCGGGAACGGAACGTCCTTCGCCATGGGGGTGGCGGCGGCGCGTCCGAAGACGCCGGTGGTCCTGTTCGACGGCGACGGCTCGCTGCTCATGCATGTACAGGAGTTCGAGACGATGCAGAGGCACGGCATGCGGGTCCTCGTCGTCGCGCTCAATGACGGGGCCTACGGCTCGGAGATCCACAAGCTGCGCGCCGAAGGGCTGTCGGACGCGGGGGCCGTGTTCGGCCGCACCGATCTGGCCGCCATCGCGCGCGGCTTCGGGCTGGAGGCCGCGACGCTGGATGACCTCGCGGACCTGCCGCAGCTGATCGAGCGTTTTGCCGCGGGAACCGGCTCCATGCTGATCGACGTGCCGATTTCGGACCGGGTGATCTCGCCCGTGATCCGCCGCGCGCATCCGGGTCTGGAACCGGTCGCGGGCTGATCGCGCGAGACGGGCGGGCTTTGGTATGCTACGGTATACAAATGAATCGCCGATGGAGGGACCCGTGTCGCCCAACCCCCTGAGCCCGACCGACATCTATACAGACCTGCGGGCGGACGCCGTCCAGGCCCTGCGCGCGGCGCAGACGGCGCTGGTCGCGGAAATAACTGCCTATCCGACCCCGATCTCGGGCTGTGACGCGCAGTTCAATCACCTCCTTGCCGAGCGCCGCCGCCTGTCCGACGCGCTCGCTGCCCTCGAGGCGCAGGTGTTCATCCCGACGCCGCGCACGCCCCATCCCAATGCCGGAGTGGAAAGCCGATGAAGGTCCATATCCTCGATGACTGGTTCGATACCCTGCGCGGACTGCCCAGTTTCGCGCGGCTCGACGGCCATGACGTCACCGTCTGGACCGACCATGTCGAGGATATCGACACCCTCGCGGCCCGGCTGGCCCCGGCCGAGGCGCTGGTGCTCTTCCGCGAGCGCACCCCGATCCCGGGCGCGCTTCTGGACCGGCTGCCGGGGCTGAAACTGATCAGCCAGCGCAGCGTCTATCCGCATGTGGACGTGCCCGGCTGCACCCGGAACCGGGTGCTGCTGTCGTCAAACATGCATTCCGACACGCCCTCGATCGCGGCCTCCGAACTGACCTTCGGGCTGCTTCTGGCTTCGGCCCGCCAGATCCCGCAGCAGATGGCCTCGCTGCGCGCCGGGACCTGGCAGCTTGCGCCGGGACAGACCGTGGCCGGGCGGCGGCTGGGCCTCTACGGGTACGGGCGGATCGCGAAGCAGGTCGCGCATTATGCGTGGGCCTTCGGGATGGACGTGGTCTGGTGGGGGTCGGAGGCGGGCCGCGCGCGCGCCGCCGCGGCGGGCGAAACCGTTGCCGAGAGCCGCGAGCGGTTCTTCGCCGACAGCGATTTCGTCTCGCTGCACGTCCGCCTGAAGCCCGAGACGCGCGGGATCATCACCCGTGCCGACCTGCTCGCGATGAAACCGTCGGCGAGCTTCATCAACACCTCGCGTTCGGGTCTCGTCGAGAAAGGCGCGCTGGAGGCGGCGCTGGCGGCGGGCAGGCCCGGCCGGATTGCCCTCGACGTCTTCGACGTGGAACCGCTGACGGACCCGGCGGACCCGCTGGTACAGCACCCTGCCGTCATCGCGACGCCCCACATCGGCTATGTCACCGAGGACGAGCTCGATCTGCAATTCGCGGACATCTACGACCAGATCAATGCCTATGCCGCCGGGGAACCGATCCACATGATCAACCCCGAGGTCTGGCCGAACTGACGCCGGTCACAGATGCGCCAGCCGGTCGGTGATCATGTCCAGAAGGCGCTCGGCCGGCGCCGTCAGCGGTCGCCCCTTGCGGGTGACCACGCCCAGCGTGCGCGACATCTCGACATCCGAGAAATGCAGCGCGGCCAACCGGTCGCGCGACAGGCTGGCGGTCAGGGCGGGCAGCACGGTCAACGCGGCCCCCTCGGCCACCAGCGTCATCGCCATCGAGGCGTTCTGCACCTCGTAGCGCCACACGATCCGCTCGCGCCATTCGCCCAGGGCATCGTCCACCAGTTGCCGGTTCGAGGACTGCGAATTGATCCGCACGAACGGTTGCCCGGCGAGGTCGGCCAGCGTCACGCTGTCCCGCTGCGCCAGCGGATGATCGTGCCGCACCAGCAGGACATAGGGTTCGGTGGCAAGCGCCCGGATGTCGAGGTCCCAGTGCTTGGCCCCGACGATGCTAATGCCGAACTCGACTTCTCCGGCCTGGACCAGTTCGTAGATCCGCCCGAAGGGCTGGTCCTGAAGATGCACCGTCAGGTCGGGATGCGCCACCGAGAACTGCCGCAGGATGTCCGGCAGGTAATAGGTGGCGATCGTCGGCAGGCAGGCGAACGCCAGCCGTTCCTGCTGCGCGTGACCGCGTTTGCGGAGGCTGCCGTACGCCTCGGAGATGTTGGTCAGGTTGCGCTGGATCTGCGGCAGCAGCGCCTGTCCCTCGCGGGTCAGCGAGACGTCGCGGGTCGAGCGCACCAGAAGCTGAACCCCGAGGTCCTGTTCGAGCTTGCGGATGCGGTGGCTGAGCGCGGTCTGCGACAGGTTCAGGTAGGCTGCCGCCCGGATGAAGCTCCCGAGTTCCGCGATCGCGACAAAGGCTTCGAGGCCCAGGTAATCGGTCCGGCTCATCGCGCGGCCTCAGACCCCGTCGGGCATCGGTCCGCCCGCGGGGAACAGCAGCGCGCCGTCGGCGTCGGCGACGATCAGGTCACCCGGGGCGACGATCACGCCCTCCAGACGGATCGTCAGCCCGGTCTGCCCCTCGCCGCGGCGCACCGACTTGCGCGGGGTCGCGGCCAGCGCCATCACGCCCAGCGGCAGCTCCGCCAGCGCCTGCACGTCGCGCACCGCGCCGTAGATGATGATGCCGGCCCAGCCGTTCTCGGCCGCTTCGCCCGCGATCATGTCCCCGAGCACCGCGTGCCGGGTCGACCCGCCGGCATCGACCACCATCACGCGGCCCGCCCCGGGGGTGCCTGCCAGTTCCTTGATCCGGGCGTTGTCCTCGAAACACTTCACCGTCTCGACGCGGCCGTGGAATGCGCCGTGCCCGCCGAAATGGCGCAGCGTGACCGGCAGGACGTCGGCGGCATCGAGATACGTGTCGTAGAGATCGCAGGTCGGCTGCATGCGGGGCACTCCGGGTCAGGGGTTCGGGCGATGCTGGCACGCGGGCGCGGCACTGTCATCAAGGGAAAGGACCGCCGATGGAGACTTTGACCGCCCTCCTGCCCGAAGGCTTTGGCGGGCTTCTCTTTGCCGGGGTGCTGGTGGCCAGTTTCCTCGGGTCCTTCATCACGGTGGCCTTCGGGATCGGCGGCGGGGCCTTCCTGCTCGCGGTTCTCGCCTCGCTGATGCCGCCCGCCGCGCTGATACCGGTGCATGGCGTGGTGCAGTTCGGCTCGAACGCGGGGCGCTTCGCCATGCTCTGGCGCCAGACCGCGTGGACCGCCCTGCCGGGCTTCACGCTCGGCTCGCTGATCGGGGCGGGCCTCGGCGGTCTCGTCGTCGTGGACCTGCCGCCCGAGGCGGTGCAGATCGGCGTCGGCCTGTTCATCATCTGGTCGGTGCTGTCGAAGCCGCCGGAGTGGCTGAAGCGCTGGCCCTGGCTGACGGGCGGGATATCCAGTTTCCTGACGATGTTCTTCGGTGCCACCGGCGTGTTCGTCGCGAACTACACCAAGTCGCTGAAGCTGCCGCGCCATGCCCATGTCGCGACCCACGCGGCGCTGATGACGGTGCAACACCTGCTGAAGGTGCTCGTCTTCGGCCTGCTGGGCTTCGCCTTCGGCGACTGGGCGGCGGTGATCGTGGGCATGATCGTCGCCGGGCTGGCCGGAACCTGGACCGGCAAGCTGGCGCTGAACCGGATCACCGACATGAACTTCCGGCGTGCCCTCGACGCGGCGCTGCTGCTGATCGCGCTGCGGCTGGTCTGGCAGGGTCTGAGCGATCTCTGGGGCTGAGCGAGGGACGTCCTAGCCGTCCGAGCTGAGCCCGTAGCGCCGCATCTTGTCGTTGAGGGTCCGGCGCGGCAGGCCTAGCGTGTCGGCCGCGCGCTGCGTGTTGCCGCGATGGGCGTCCAGCACCGCGGCGATCTCGCGCGCCTCGAAATCCGCCACCCGCTGCGCCAGCGACTGCGGGACGCTCGCCCGGGGGGCGGACGGCTCGATCTCGAACAATCCCAGGGCATAGGCCTCTGCCGCCGCCTTCAGTTCACGCACGTTGCCGGGCCACGCCAACCGTTTCAGCGCCTGCTGTACCCGCCACGGCACCTCCGGATCGGGCCGCCCGTAGCGCCGCGCGGCCAGTTGGGCATAGTGCGCGAAGATCAGCGGTATATCCTCGCCCGCCTCGCGCAGCGTCGGGGTGACAAGCTCGCTGCCCGCCAGCCGGAAATACAGATCGGGGCGGAACCCTTCCAGCCGGGACAGCGGCGTCTTGGTGGTCGCCACCACGCGGATGTCGAGCGGCCGGGGCCGTGTCTCGCCGATCCGTTCGACGATGCGCTCCTGCAGGATCCGCAACAGTTTGGCCTGGATCGCGGGCGGCATGGTCTCGACCTCGTCGAGCATCAGCGTGCCGCCATGCGCCGCCTCCAGCTTCCCCGCCCGCCCCTCGGGGTCGTGTGGCAGGGCCCCCGCGACATGGCCGAAGAGGATCGTCTCGGCCATAGCCTCGGGCAGGGCGGCGCAGTTGAGCGCGACGAAGGGCGCGTCGGCGCGCGGGCTCTCGCGGTGCAGGGCGCGGGCGGCCAGTTCCTTGCCGGTCCCGGTCTCACCGGTGATGACGACGTCGATGTCGATGTCGATGTCGACGGGGGCGAGGGCCGAGATCCGGTCGCGGAAGGCCCGCATCGCGCGCGAGGTCCCGAGGATGCGGCTGTCGCTGCGTTCGGCCAGAACGCCCTGCAGGCGGGCCAGTTCCGAGCGCGCGGCCTCGGCCCCGAGCGTGCGGCGGATCACGGCCAGCAGATGCGCCCCGTCATAGGGTTTTTCGAGAAAGTCCTCGGCACCGGCGCGCATCGCGTCAACGGCATGTCCGACGTCGCCATGCCCGGTCAGCAGGATCACCGGCAGACCGGGTGCCTGCGCCTTGACCGCCTTCAGGAACGCGATTCCGTCCATCCCCGGCATCCGCAGGTCCGTGATGACCAGGTCCGGGGGCGGCCCCGTGGCATCGAGCGCCTGCCGCGCGTCGCCGAACCCGGTGACCTCGTGCCCGGCCGCCGACACCAGATCGCAGAGCGCCGACAGGTGATCGGCATCGTCGTCAACGATGTGGATCGTGGCCGTCACTCGGCAGCCTCCCGGACCTGCAACGCCCGTGGCAGGCGCACCGTCACCTCGGTTCCGCGCCCCTCGTCCGACACGATGTCGAGCCGCCCGTTCATGTCGGCGAGGATCGCCTTGCAGATCGACAGCCCGAGGCCCAGCCCCTCGCCGGTCAGCTTGGTCGAGAAGAACGGTTCGGTGACGCGCGGCAGGTCGGCCTCCGGGATGCCGTGGCCCGTGTCGCGGACCCGCAGTACCGCCGCATCCCCCTCGGTGCCGAGGATCACGCGCACCTCCGCGTCCGGGGTCCCGTCCACCGCGTCGAAGGCGTTGAGAAGCAGGTTCACCAGCACCTGCTCGATCCGTACGGACCCGGCCATGACCGGCACCGCCTCGTCCGGCAGATCGACCCCGGGCACGACGCCCACGGCGCGGGCCCGGGGCGCGACGATCTCCAGCGCCGAGGCGACCGGGCCGCGCAGGTCGATCAGCGACAATGCCCCGGCTTCCTTGCGTCCGAAGCTCTTCAGGTGCCGCGTCGTGCGCTGCATCCGCCGGATCAGGTTGCGGACCTTGCCGAGACGGGTCGCGGTTGCGTCGTCCCGCCCGTCGAGACCGATCTCGGCGGCAGTCAGGGTGGCTTCCATCGCGGCGAGGGGCTGGCTGATCTCGTGGACGATGGCCGCCGACATGCGCCCGAGGGCGGCCATCTTCTCGGTATGGATCAGGGCTTCCTGCGTGGCGCGCAGGTCTGCCTCGGCCTGTGTCCGGGCCTCGACCTCCCGCGCGAGATCGGCGGTCCGCGCGACCACCATCTCCTCCAGCCGTTCGGATTGCGACAGCCTGAGCGCGACGATCTGGCGGCGCTGGTCCCAGCTTTTCAGCGCGGCCGCGACAGCCAGCGCGGCGAGCGCGGCCATTGCCGCCCAGCCGGTCGCGGCCAGCAGCATCGGCCCGGTATCGCGCACGGCGATGACCTGCCATCCGGACCCCTCCATCGCCGCGCGGCGGCCGATCCAGTCGGGGCCCGCGATCTCGTGCCCGGTTCCGGAACTGCTCAGCAGCGGCGCGGCGTCGGCCAGGGCCACGCCTTCATAGGCGCGCGTCGCCGCGATGCGGGCCAGCGCATCATCCCCGAGCGCGCGCAGCGGGCGATAGAGCCACTCCGGCCGCGCCGCGAGGAACACCACCCCGCTGTCATCGGCCAGCGCCACCTCGGCCTCGGCCGCGCGCCAGGTGTCCTGCAGCGGGCTGAGGTCCAGCTTGACGACCAGCACCCCGGTGCTGCCGCCCGCGCTGACCCGGGTGGACAGGAAGTAGCCCGGCACACCGGTGGTCACGCCGATCGCGTAGAACTGGCCGTGCCCCTGCGCCATCGCCTCCTGGAAATACGGACGGAAGGCGTAGTTGTGACCCACGAAGCTGCCGGGCCGGTTCCAGTTCGAGGCGGCGATGGTCTCTCCGGTCGCGTCGATCAGGAACAGTTCGTCCGCCCCGGCCCGGTCGGAGACGGTTTCCAGATAGGCATTCGCTTCCGCCAGCGACCCGGTTCCGGCCAGAGCCCGGCGCACGCGCGCATCCTCGGCCGCCACGTCGGGCAGGGCGCGGAACCGGTCCACCTCGGCCTCGACCGCCCGGGCGGTCAGCAGAAGCGTCTGGTCCAGTTCCTCGCGGGCGCGCCCCATCGCCAGATCGCGCGCCACGACCCAGACCACGGCCGCCGCCAGCAGCGCGGCAACGAGGGGGCGCAGCAGCGTCATGCCGGCGGGCGCGGGCGCATCGGGGCCGCGCTCAGCCGGGGCGGGCGGGGCTGCCGGTCATGCGCCCGCGTCCGCCGGTTCCGGAGCCTGTCCCGAGCCGGACCGCCCCTTCCGCCAGTTCAGCCCGAGCAGCGCGACGATCGCCAGCGCGCCGATGCTTTCGACCGTGAAGTCCGCGTAGAAGATCGCGATGATGGCCGGCAGCAGGAGCACGCGCTGCCAGATCGGCATCGGCGCGAAGAGATAGCCCTCCAGGATCGCGGCGAAGGCCACGAGGCCGATGATCGCGAGGAACCCGGCGAACAGCACCATCGGCAAGGGCCCGCCCTCGATGATCTCCGGGTTGAACACCATGAACAGCGGGATCAGGTACAGGCCCTTCGCGTACTTCCATGCCTGGATGCTCGTCTCCAGCGGTTTCGACCCGGCAATGGCCGCCCCGGCGAAGCCTGCCAACGCAACAGGTGGCGTCACGTTGCTGTCCTGAGAGTACCAGAACACCACGAGATGCGCGATCAGCAGCGGCATGCCGAATTCCTGCGTCAGCGCCGGGCCGACGAGAATGATCAGCACGATGTAGGCAGCCGTCACCGGCAGACCCATCCCGAGGATCAGCGAGGCGATCAGGACGAGGATCAGCGCCAGCACGAGGTTGCCGCCCGAGAAGGCGATCATCATGGCCGAGAACTTCAGCCCGAGGCCGGTCAGGCCGACGATGCCGACTATGATGCCCGCGACCGCACAGGCGACCGACACCGCGACCGCGTTGCGCGCGCCAAGCTCCAGCGCCTGAAGCGTCAGCTCGATCCCGCGCCGGACCAGCGCGACGAACCCCGCCCCGGTGCCGTCCGTCCGGACATAGATCCAGAGCGCCCGCGCCGAGGCCGCCGCGACGACCGCGACGATGGCGTAGAAGCCGACCCGCATCGGCGAGTACCCGGCGACCAGCAGGAAGATCAGCGCCACCAGCGGCAACAGGAAATGCCAGCCCTCCGCCAGCACGCCGCGCACGCTGGGCAGATCGGCAGCGGCCATGCCCTTCATGCCCTGCTTCACGGCGGCGATGTGCACGAGCAGGTAGACCGCCCCGAAATACAGGAAGGCCGGGAAGATCGAGACCAGCACGATGTCGATGTAGGGAACCTGCGTGAACTCGCTCATCAGGAAGGCCCCGGCCCCCATCAGCGGCGGCATGATCTGGCCCCCGGTGCTGGCGGCGGCCTCGACACCGCCCGCCTGCGCGGGACGGTACCCGAGCTTCTTCATCAGCGGGATGGTGAAGGCGCCGGTGGTCACGACGTTGGCGATGGCCGACCCCGAGATCGAGCCCATGCCCGCCGACGCGATCACCGCCGCCTTGGCCGGACCGCCGCGCTGGCGGCCCGTTGTGGCATAGGCGAGATCGATGAAGAACTTGCCTGCGCCCGTCACCTCGAGGAAGGCGCCGAACAGCACGAAGACGAAGATGAAGGTCGCGGCAACGCCCAGCGGGATGCCGTAGATGCCTTCCGCGCCCAGCGTCATCTGGCTCGCCACCCTCTCGAGCGTGTAGCCGCGGTGGTTCAGGATGCCGGGCAGGTAGTCGGCGAGGAAGGGCAACTCGCCCCGCGATCCGGCGAAGGCGTAGACGAGGAAGAACGCGGCGATTGCCGTCATCACCCAGCCGACGGCACGGCGGGCGGCCTCCATCACCAGCAGCGCCGTCAGGACACCCATCGCGACGTCGATGTCACGCGGGAAGATGGCGTTGGCGATGGTGTCGATGTTCATCGGCACCCACGCGCCGACCGCGATCGAGGCCAGTACCAGCACGCCATCCACCACATAGCCGACCGGCCCGCGGGCCTTGCCCGTCCCGCCCAGCGGATAGATCAGGAAGCAGAGAACGAGGATGAACCCGAGATGGATCGGGCGCTGGTAGAACAGCCCCAGCGGCTGCACACCCGCCGCCCAGAGCTGGAACAGCGACAGCGCGATGCCGATCACGGCAATCAGGCGCAGGATCAGGCGCGGCTGGCCGGAGGGCTGCTCCGCCGCCTCGGTCGTGGTGTCAGTCATGGCTCAATCGTCCCCGTTGTCGTCGATCAGCGCGACACGCACGCGCTGGTGCTCGGCCATCCGGCTGAGCGAAATCTCGGTCGCGCCCGCACGGATGCGGTGGTCCACCGCCATGCGCCCGGGCCGCAGCACGTAGGCGTCGCCGGGCACCGGCTCGTCGATGTCCTCGATGATGTAGCCGCCCTGACCATCGCTGATCTGCCGTCCGCGGCCCGGAATATGGTCCAGCCCGGCGGCGAAATCGGGCAGGTGCGACCAGACGAGAACCATGTGCCCGCCCCGCGCTTCGTAGCAGTCGGAGACCTCGAACCCCTTCACCGAGTGCCGCCAGAGCACGCACCACTCAGGCGGGTCCGGCAGGTCGATCCGGGCCAGGACGGTGCCGGTCTCGACAAGGCTGATCTCAAGCTCCGCTGCGAAGGCGGGCAGGGGGCTCAGGGCCATCCCGCCCGCCAGCAGCAGTCCTGGCAGGTTGCCCTGCCAGAGCCGCTTCGGTCGCATCAGGGACGCAGCGCGTCAGGGATCGTCGCGCCGATTTCCTCGTAGTAGCGGATCGCGCCCGGATGCAGCGGGATCGGCGAGGCCGACAGCGTGAACTCGACCGTGGTCTGGTTCGCGGCGGGGTGCACCGCGCGCAGGTCGGCGATGTTCTCGAACATGGCCTTGGTGATCGCGTAGACCAGATCGTCATCCATCTCGGACGAGGCGACCAGCACGTTCGGGATACCCAGCACCGGAACGTCGGCATCGACACCGGCGTAGGTGCCGCCGGCCAGAACCGCTTCCGCGAAGATCGGGTCGGCCGCCCGGGCCGCCGCGATTTCCTCGGCGGTCAGTTCGATCATGCGGATCGACTGGGTGGTGGCGAGGTTCAGGATCGACGAGGTCGGCGCGCCCACGGACCAGAAGCCCGCGTCGATATCGCCGTTCGACAGGGCGTCGGCGGTTTCGTTGAAGTTCAGGCGCTGCTCTTCGATGTCGTCATAGGTCAGGCCGTTCGCGTTCAGGATCGCGGCGGCGTTGACCTCGGTGCCCGAGCCCGGTGCGCCGATGGAGACGCGCTTGCCCGCCAGATCCGACAGGCCGGTGATGCCGCTGTCGGCGAGCGTCACGATCTGCACGAGGTTCGCGTACATCACGGCGACGCCGCGGATCATTTCCAGCTGCTGGCCCTCGAAGCGGCCGGTGCCGGTCTGCGCCTGCGCGACCGTGTCCGCGAGGCCGATGGCCAGGTCCGCGTCGCCGGTGGCGATCAGGCCCATGTTCTCGACCGACGCGCCGGTGACCTCGGCGGTCGCCGAGTAGCCGTCGATGTGGTTGTTGATGATCTCGGCGAGGCCGCCGCCCATCGGATAGTAGACGCCGCCGGTGCCGCCGGTTGCGATCGAGAGTTGCTCCTGGGCCTGGGCGCCGAGGGCACCGGCCGCGAGAATGGCAACGGAAAGCAGCGGGCCGCGGAGCCCGCCAACGATATGTCCAGTCATGTAGTCCTCCCATGTCGGACGTTTGGTGTCCGTCTGACCCCGGATCTCCCCCCGAGGCCTCGTCACGATAATAGCTCTCCGCGCGCAACGGACACCCTTTTCTCGCGTCCTGCAAAAGTTCTGTCGCAGTCCGCCGCCTGCCCCGGCGCAGAAATCCGCCACGGACGGCGGGGCAGGGGACTTGCAGCCCGCGTCGGAACGTGATCGCTGCGGTGGGGTCGCGGGGCGGAACGGTGGGGGACGCGCAATGCTGGTGCTGACGATCTGGCCGCTCTTCGCCGTGATTCTGCTGGGGTTTGCGCTGGCCCGCCTGCGGGTCCTGCCGCCCGAGTTCTGGCCATCCGCCGAACGCCTGAACTACTACCTGCTGTTTCCCGCGCTGCTGGTCTTCACCCTGTCGGGGGCCCCGGTCCGGGCGCCCGAGATCCGCGATCTCGGCCTCGCGGTCGTGGCCCTGATCGGTCTGGCGGCGCTGGTCCTCGTGGTCTTCCGGCGGCTGCGCCGCGTGGCGCCCGCGCGCTTCGGTCCCGCGATGCAGGGGGTGATCCGGTTCAACACCTACCTCGGACTGGCCCTCGTCGCGGCGCTCGGCGGTGCGGCGGGCCTGGAACGGGCTGCCGTCGTGCTGGCGATTGCAGTGCCGCTGGTCAACGTCGTGTCGGTGCTCGCCTTCCGCGATGCTGCCGCGCCGGCAGGCGGTGTCGGCCTGCTGCGCAGTCTTGCGACGAACCCGCTGATCCTCGCCTGCCTCGTCGGTCTGGCGCTGGCCTTCACCGGAACGGGCCTGCCCTTCGGCACGGGCACCTTTCTCGACCTGCTCGCGCGCGGCAGCCTGCCCCTCGGCCTGCTGTGTGTCGGGGCGGGTCTGCGGCCTGAGACGCTGCGCAGCGATCTGGCACCGGTCGCCCTGGTGGCCGCGCTGCGTCTGCTGGCGATGCCCGCGCTGGCGGCGCTCATCGCGCGGCTGGCGGGGCTCGATCCCGTCCCGACGCTGGTTCTCATCGTCTTTGCGGCGATCCCGACGGCGCCGACGGCTTACGTTCTGACCCGCCAGATGGGCGGGGACGGTCAGTTCATGGCGGCGCTTATCGTGGCGCAGACGCTCACCGCCGTGGTCACCATCCCGCTGGTGCTGGTTGTCGCGGGTCTGGGCTGAGGCGCGCCGCCGGATCTACTCGGCGGCGGCCCGCAGGCCCGGGCGCACGATCTCGTAGCCTTCCTCCTCCGGCTCGTCGTCGACCAGCTCGGTCGGGAAGCCGTCGGCAAGGATGCTGAGGCCGGTCGCCTCCTCCAGCCGCTCGATGATCCGGTCGGACTGCGCCCGCTCGCCGTAGCGGCGCTGCCCGTCCGCCATGATGGCGATGATCAGCGGCGACACCTCCAGCGGCACGTCATGCATGTCGGCCAGTTTCTGGAACAGTCCGATATCCTTCTGCACGAGGTCCATCGTGAAGTTCACGTCGCGCGAGCCGGACAGGATCAGCTGGCTCTCGGTCTCGTGGACGAAGGAGGTGCCAGAGCTGATCCGGATCGCCTCGTAGGTGGTGGCGAGGTCGAGACCCGCCGCCTTCATCGTCGTCAGCGCTTCGCACAGCGACACCAGGTGCACCGTCGCGAGGTAGTTGGTCATCACCTTCAGCTTCGACGCGGTGCCCAGCTCGCCGGTGTGCAGGATGCGCCGCCCCATCCGCTTGAGCAGCGGCAGGACAGCCTCGACAGCCGGGCGCGGACCGCCCGCGAAGATCGAGATGTTGCCTGTATCCGCCCGGTGGCACCCGCCCGAAACCGGGCATTCCACGGCCATGCCGCCGGTGGCTGCAACCTCGGCCCCCAGCCGCAGGATCTCGTCGGCGTCGGTCGTGGACATCTCCATCCAGATCTTGCCCGGACCCATCTGCGGCAGCATCTCGGCCATGACGGCGGCCGAGGCAGCCGGCGAGGGCAGGCAGGTGATGACCACGTCGCAGGCGGCCATCATCGCCGCGGGCGACCCGCCCGCGCTGGCCCCGCGCGCCACGAACCGGGCGACGAGGGCCGGGTCGAGGTCATGGACGCTCAGGGCGATCCCGTTGCGCAGCAGACTGCCCGCCAGCTTGCCGCCGACGTTCCCGAGCCCGATGAATCCGACCTGCATGATGTTCTCCCGTTGCCGCCGATGCGTGTCCCGGCGTGTCGATCATTGGCCGTTGGTGCGCCGGTCAGTCGGCGTAATCCGGCTCTTCCCGGTCGAGCACCGACTTCAGGTAGGCGAAATGCGCATCCGCCATCCCGGCATAGGCCTTCCAGCCCGCCGCCGTGTTCGCCGCGACCGCGTCCGACATCACCGCCAGCGGCTTGCCGGTGCCATGCGCCAGCAGCACCGTCTGCGCGGCCTTCTCGAAGAAGTAGAGCTGCTCGAAGGCGGCCGCGACCGTGGCGGCGGTGCAGGTGACCCCGTGGTTCGCCATCAGAAGGGTCGATGCCGAGCCGAGCGCGGCGGCGATCCGGTCGCCTTCGGCCGCGTCGTCGGCAATCCCGCCGCAATCGAGGTCGATCGCGAGATCGCCGTGGAACCGGGCGGTGTTCATGTCGATCGGCGGCATTGACGGATCCTTCAGCGTCGCCAGCGCCGTCGCGTGCGGCGGGTGGCAGTGCAGCACGACGCGGACGTCGGGACGCGCGCGGTGCAGCGTGCCGTGGATCGTCCAGGCCGAGGCATCCGGCGCGTCCGGACCCTCCATCACGCTCGGGTCCTCCGCGTCCAGCAACAACAGGTCCGAGGCCCGGATCGAGGCGAAGTGCCGCCATTTCGGGTTCATCAGGAAGCGGCGCCCGTCCGCCGAGACCGCCGCGCTGAAATGGTTGCCGACCGACTCGTGCCAGCCGAAGCGGGCGGTCAGGCGGAACGCGGCCGCCAGATCGACGCGCAGCGCCTGAAGGGTGCTGTCCTCGGCCACGTCCTTCACTTGAA
The DNA here is from genome assembly GCA_030425945.1 of Alphaproteobacteria bacterium. Classification (GTDB taxonomy): domain Bacteria; phylum Pseudomonadota; class Alphaproteobacteria; order Rhodobacterales; family Rhodobacteraceae; genus Dinoroseobacter. The sequence continues at coordinate 27,324 of JAUHZL010000002.1, forward strand.
GCGCCCTTCCCCGACGAGGCCCCGGTACAGGCCCCGCAGCTCGCCCCGGTCGGTGTAGGTGCCGCGCAGGTAGCGCTCGCCGCTGGTCGCGGAATAGGCCGCGCGCCCGTGCACGATCCGGTGGTTGTCGAAGACGATGCACTCGGTCGCCCGCAAGGTGAAGCGCATCAGGTACTTGTCCTCCTGCAGCATCCGCCCGAAGGTCACGAAGGCGGGGTAGTAGCTGTCGAGCACGCGCTGCGGCAGGTCGAAGATGTCCGCCATGTGCTGGCTGATCGTCACGCCCGATACCGCGCCGTTGCGGTCCAGTTCGATGACCCGCTGGCGGGCGCGCATGTCGATCCCGTCATGCTCCTTGTAATAGGGCACCTCGGTCTCGCAGAGCAGGCGGAACGCCTCCGGGTCGCGCAGGCGCAGGTCCTCGGCCACCGCCGCCCCGTCGAGGAACAGGTTCTGCCCGCCCTCCACACTGTTCGCGCGGCAGTGCAGGAACTGGATGCCGGGAGCCAGTTCCTCGGACGGGACATCCGTGTGCATCTCCAGCGCCTTAGAGGTGTAGGCGAGGTTGGTCGGCTTGATGTGCGTCCGCACGTCGAAATAGGCGCCGAAGAAACTGGGCCGGATCGTGCCGATCAGCTCGGCGGTCCGGGTCAGCCCCTCGTCGCTGTCGGGCATGTCGGTGACGATGGCGATGCCCTCGACCAGCAGCGCTTCCATCCAGCGCTTACGCTCGTCCGCGCTGTCGAGAAGCAGCGGGTGCGAAACGCGGGTGATCGCCGGGTAATGGTCGGCGTACCACAGCCGGCGGGGCAGGTCGGCGGGATCGGGCCGGGGCGCGCCGCCCGCGTAGAGCGCCAGCATCGACAGCGGGTAACGCGAGACGTGTGCCTCGCCGCTCCAGTCCACCACCAGCGCGTCGCCCTCGATCCGGGCCGAGGACGGGCGCGGGACACTGGCATGGTGGAAGATGTCGAACACCCGCTCGCGCGTCTCGCTGTCGAACGAGGTCGGGCAGTTGTCGCGCAGCCAGTAGGCGTTGAAATAGGCGGGGGTTCCGTCGGGAAGCGTCAGGCTGAGGCCGTTCTCTTCCAGGACCACCGTGTCGATCTGTGCGCCGTCCATGCTGCCCTCCGGGTACTGGCGAATGTTTGCGCTGACGCTAGGCGCGCCGGGCCGCCGCCGTAACGCGGATTGCGTTGAAGGAAATATAAGCCCATGGTTATCCTATGTCCCGCGCTCTGCCCCCGCTCCGCCTGCTCACCGCCTTCGCGGCCGTGGCCCGCACCGGCTCGATCCAGGCTGCGGCCGCCGAGTTGAACGTGACCCAGCCCGCGATCAGCCAGGCAGTGCGGCAACTGGAGGACCATGCGGGCGTTGCCCTGCTCGACCGCGCCCGCCGTCCCGCGCGTCCGACCGATGCCGGGCAGGCGCTGGCGACCGCCATCGCGCAGGGGCTGGGCCAGATCGCCGAGGCGCTCGACGCCCTGCGCGAGGCCGACCTGCAACGCGACTCGCGCGTGACGGTCGCCTGTTCGGTCGGGGTGGCGACCTACTGGCTGATGCCGCGCCTCGCCGCCTTCTACAAAGCCCATCCCGACCTCTTCGTGAACGTGGTCACCACGCCCAACGGCGTGCCCGCGCTGGGCGACGGCATCGACATCGCGGTTCGCTACGGCCACGGGCGCTGGTCCGACGGCCTCGTGCGGCACCTCTTCGACGAGGAAGTCCGCCCCGTCTGTGCGCCCGCACTGCGCGCGCGCTTCGCCGGGCCGGTGCCGCCCGGGTCGGTCTCGCTGCTGCATGTCCGCACGCCGGAAACCTCGTGGGTGACCTGGGACGAGTACCTGCGCCTGACCGGCCTGCCCCCGGTGCGGCGCGGCGGGCAGACCTTCACCAACTACGTCCAGACCACGCAGGCCGCGCTCGACGGGCACGGGCTGATGCTGGGCTGGCGCTCGATTACGGGGGCGCTGACGGCCGCGGGACAACTGGTGGATGCCGGTCTGCCGCCGCTGGCCCCGCGCGATGCGTTCTACCTGGTGGCCCGCACCAAACGCGGCGGGCGCGCCGTCGAGACCTTCGCCGACTGGCTGGTGACGCGGTCGGATCCTGCCTGACCGCGGCTGCTCGGAAACCCGCCGATTCCACCCGACCTGCCACTCGGACGTTTCCTTCTGTGGAAAACCCGCTTAGCCCTGTGGAAAACGGCAGGTTCGAAAAAGACATGGGATCGCTTCTTCCATCGGCGCTGCGCCGGGTGCATGCGGGTGCGTGCGCCCTGCTGCTGTGCGCGCCCTGGACCCCGGCGGCCATGGCGCAGGAGGTGGCCCTGTCGGTCTCGGGCGACTACCCCGTCCTGACCGACCGCCTGAACGCGGCCTCGGGCCTGCGCGACGCGGTCCCGGCCGACCCGCAGGAGGTGCTCGCCGTGGCCCGCGCCGACTATGCCCGCCTGTTGGGAACCCTGTTTGCGGAGGGCTACTACGCCGCGACCGTCTCCATCCGTCTCGATGGCCGGGAGGCGGCCGATGTGCCCGCCCTCGCCCGGCTCGGCCCGGTGTCGCGGGTCGAGATCGCCATCGTGCCGGGTGCCCGCTTCACCTTCGGGCAGGCGGCGATCGGTCCGCTCGCCCCCGGCACCGTCCTGCCGCCCGGCTTTGCGCCCGGACAGCCCGCCACGCTGGCCCCGATCCGCGAGGCCGCTGCCGCAGGGGTGTCCGGCTGGCGCGACGCGGGTCACGCCAAGGCCGCGGTCACCGGGCAGTCGCTGACGGCAGATCATCGCAGCGCCCGCATGGCGGCGCGGCTGACCATCACGCCGGGGCCGGTCCTGCGCTTCGGCACCCTTGACGTGCCGCAGGACAGCGCCGTCCGCGACGCGCGGATCCGGGCCATCGCCGGTCTGCCCACAGGCGAGACCTTCTCGCCGCAGGCCCTCGAGGACGCAACCCGCCGCCTGCGCCAGAGCGGCGCCTTCTCGACCGTCGCCCTGTCCGAGGCCGAGGCGGCGAACCCCGACGGTACGCTCGACATCGGGCTGACGCTGGTCGATGCCGCCCCGCGCCGGATCGGGGCGGGGGGCGAGCTGAGTTCGACCGAGGGCCTGACGCTCAGCGGGTTCTGGCTGCACCGCAACCTCTTTGGCGGGGCCGAGCGGCTGCGGTTCGACGGAACGGTCTCCGACCTGCTCAGCGCTCGGAACGGCAACGGGATCGATGCCGGTCTGACCGGGCGGTTCACGCGACCGGCGACCTTCGACGCGGACACGGCGCTCTATGTCGAGGGCGACCTCGAATGGGCACAGGAACCGGCGTACGACAGTCTCGGGTTCGAGGTGGCGGTTGGCCTCGAACGCCGGTTCGACGAGACGCTGACGGGCGAGTTCGGCATCGGCCTGCGCGTGCAGCGCAAGGACGACGCCACCGGGTCGCGCACCTTCCGGCAACTGACCTTCCCGATCGCCCTGACCCGCGACCGGCGTGACCCCGCCAACGATCCGCGTGGCGGCGACTACCTCGCGCTCGACGCGGTGCCCTTCGTCGGCCTCGGCGGCGACGCAAGCGGGCTGCGTTACAGCCTCGATGCCCGGCTCTACCGGGCGCTGGGCGAGCGCCTCGTCTTCGCGGCGCGCGGGCAGGTCGGCGGTGTCATCGGCCCGGCGCTGGCCGACATCCGTCCCGGCGACCTGTTCCTGTCGGGCGGCGGCGGCACGGTGCGCGGCCAGCCGTACCAGGGTCTCGGCATCACCGGCGCGGGGGGCAGCGGCGGCGCAAGCTTCCTCGGTGCCTCGGCCGAGCTTCGGGCCCGCGTGACCGACCGCTTCGGCTTCGTCGCCTTCACCGATATCGGCTTCGTGTCCGAGACCGCCGGGTTCGGCGGCCGCACGGCGATGCATGCGGGGGCGGGTCTCGGCCTGCGCTACGACACCGGGCTCGGCCCGATCCGGGTCGATGTCGGCGTGCCCGTGTCGGGGCCCGGCGGGGATGGCGCACAGCTCTACATCGGCATCGGGCAGGCGTTCTGATGGTCCGGCTCCGCGCGCTTCTCCTGACCCTCGCGGTCCTCCTCGCCCCGGCCAGCGCCCCGGCGCAGTCCGACGATGGCACGGTCCTGTCCCGCTTTCTCGAAAGCCGCCTGTCGGGTGCCGGGCGCGAGGTGCGGATCAGCGGGTTCGAGGGGGCGTTGTCCTCGCAGGCCCGGCTGGCCGAGATGACGATCTCCGATGCCGAGGGCGTCTGGCTGACCCTGCGCGGCGCGGTGCTCGACTGGAACCGGGCGGCCCTTCTGGCGGGACGCCTCGACGTGACCCGGCTGAGCGCCGAGGCGCTGGTGATCGACCGTTTGCCCGACCGCACCCCCGACAGCCTGCCCGCGCCCGAGGCGGCCGCACCCGGCACCGGCTTCACCCTGCCCGACCTGCCCGTCTCCATCGCCATCGACACGCTGGCCATCGACCGCATCGATCTCGGCGCCGCGCTCGCGGGCGAGGCGGTCAGCCTGAGCCTGTCGGGGGGCCTGACGCTGGCGGGTGGCTCCGGCACGGCCCGGTTCACGACGACCGGCCGGGACGGTCTGGCGGCGCGGCTGGCGCTTGAGGCCGGGTTCGACGCCGAGAGCCGCGTCCTGTCGCTGGACCTCGCTGCCGAAGACGCGGCGGGCGGGCTGTTGTCGCGCCGCCTCGGCCTGCCCGGCGCGCCCGCCGTTGCCCTGACGGTTGCCGGGACGGGGCCGGTGGACGACCTGACCGTGGACGTTTCGCTGACGACGGACGGCACCGACCGGCTGGCCGGTGCCGTGACCCTGAACCGCCCCGCGCCCGACGCGCCGCTGGCCTTCGCGGCCGAGCTTGCCGGTGACCTGCGCCCGATGGTGACGGCCGACCTGCGCCCGTTCTTCGGCCCCGACACCACGCTCGCGGCGGCGGGCAGCCGGGCACCGGACGGGGCAACCACGCTCGACCGGCTGGCGATCCGGACCGACCGGCTGCGTCTCGACGGCGACGCGCGGCTCGCGGCGGATGGCGTGCCCGAGCGGTTCGCGCTGACCGGACAACTGGCCGCCCCCGATGGCACGCCGGTGCGGCTGCCGGTCCCGGGTCCGGCGCTGCGGCTGGCGGGGGCCGATCTGTCCCTCGGCTTCGACGCGGCCGAGGGCGAGAGCTGGAGCCTGACCGCCGTTGCCCGGTCGGTGGACCGGGACGGCACGCGGATCGACCGTCTGGAGCTCGGTGGCGGCGGGAGCATCGGGCGCGGGGCGTCCGGCCCGCAGATCAGTGCCGATCTGACCCTGGCGGCCACGGGCCTCTCCGGACTTTCGCCCGAGACCGCGCCGCTGCTGGGCGACCGCCTCGATGCCCGGCTGCGGGCCGCGTGGCTGGCGGGTGGTCCGCTCGACATCACCGCATTGCGCCTTGCCACGGCGGCAGGGCAGGCCGAGGGGGCGCTGACCGTCTCGACCGGCACGCCGCTGCGCCTCGACGGGCGGCTCGCTCTGCGCCTGCCCGACCTCGCCCGCGCCGCGCCGCTGGCGGCCAAGCCGCTGGCGGGGGCACTCGACCTGACCCTGACCGGCACGGCCCGCCCGCTCGACGGGGCCTTCGATCTGACCGTCGACGCGGCGGGCACGGACCTCGCGCTGGGCGAGGCGCGTCTCGATCCCTTGCTGACCGGGCCTGCAACGCTGACGGGACGCCTGCGGCGCGACAGCGACGGACTGGGCCTGCAGGATGCCCGGCTCCGCGCCACAGGGGTGGAGGGCGAGGCCGACCTGCGCCTCGCCAGCACGTTTGGGCGCCTGACCCTCGACGCCCGCCTGCCCGATCTCGCGCGGCTCGATCCCGGGCTGTCCGGTCCGGCGCGCCTCGTCACCACGGCGGACAGCGCCGACGGGCGCGACTGGAGCTATGCCCTGACCGCCTCTGCTGCCGGGGCCGAACTGGACCTCGACGGAACGGCCATCGCGCCGGTCCGCCGCCCCCTGGAGAGCCTCGCCGCGACGGGCAGCTTGCGCCTGTCGGTCCCCGATCTCGCGCCGCTCGGGGCGCTGGCGGGGCGCGCGCTGGGCGGCAGCATCATGGCGGAGGGGACCTTCGATGGCGACTTGCCCGCGCAGCGTCTCGCCCTGACGCTGGATGCAGAGGCCGCGACCCTGACGACCGGGCTGGCCGAGGCCGATGCCCTGCTCGCCGGATCGCCCGCGCTTCGGCTCGACGCCAGCCTGTCGGGGCGCAGCCTGACCGTGACCACGGCCCGGCTGACCGGCACGCGCGCAACGGTCTCCGCGCAAGGCACGCTGACCCCGGACTCGGGCGCGATCGCGCTGGAGGGGCGGATCGCGGACCTGTCCGTGCTCAGCGACGACCTGTCCGGACCCCTCACCCTGACCGCGCGGGCCACGCCGCGCTGGAGCGACAGCGTCGCCCTGACCCTCGACGCCACCGGACCGGCCGGGCTGGAGGCGCGCATCAGCGGCGCGGCCCGCACCGACCTGTCCCGCGCCGATCTGCGGATCACCGGGGCCTTTCCCCTGATCGCGCTCAACCGCCGCCTGGCGCCGAGCACGCTGACCGGGCGGGCGCTCGTCGACCTGAGCCTCAATGGACCCCCGCGCCTCGGCTCGCTCAGCGGCGATCTGCGGCTCTCGGGGGCGGGACTGGCTGCCCCTGCGGCGGGTCTGCGTCTGCCGACGATCACCGGCGGTCTGCGGCTGGCGGGCCCGCAGGCGCGGCTCGACCTGACGGCGGGTGATGCCGCCGGGGGGCACGCCACGCTGACCGGCACCCTCGGGGTGTCGCCGGGACTGCCCGCGGCGCTGCGGCTCGATCTGGCCGGGCTCGGCATCGCCCGCGCGCCGCTGATCGAGACCACCCTCGACGGGGCGCTGGGCCTTGACGGACCCTTGACCGGGGGCGCGCGGATCGCGGGCGACCTGCGGCTGGGTCCGACCGAGATCCGCATCCCCGAGACCCTGTCGGGAAGCGCGGGCAGCGTTCCCGAGATCACCCATGTCGGGGACAGCCCCGCCGCGGCCCGGACCCGGGCCAATGCCGGGATCACGCCGCCCGGTGCCGCGCGCGGGGCGCAGGCGCCGCCCTACACGCTCGACCTCGCGGTGCGCGCGCCGAACCGGATCTTCCTGCGCGGGCGGGGTCTCGACGCCGAACTGGGCGGGGCGCTGCGCCTTGGCGGCACGACCCGTGACCCGGTGCCCACCGGTCAGTTCGACCTGATCCGGGGACGGCTCGACATCCTCGGCAAGCGCCTGACCCTGACCGAGGGGTTCGCGCGCCTGCAAGGCGGCCTCGACCCCCAGATCGGACTGACGGCGACCACGACCAGCGCCGGAACCGACATCGCGGTGATCCTCGAAGGGGCCGCGTCCGCGCCGGAGCTGCGCCTGACCGCCAGCCCGGACATGCCGGAGGACGAGATCCTCGCGCGGCTGCTCTTCGGGCGTGGGCTCGACCGCATCTCGCCGCTGCAGGCCGCGCAGCTGGCGGCGGCGGTGGCCACGCTGGCCGGGCGCGGCGGCGACGGGATCGTCGGCAACCTGCGGAAGTCCTTCGGCCTCGCCGATCTCGACGTGACGACCGATCCCGAGGGCGGCACGGCGGTTCGCGCGGGGCGCTACATCTCGGAGAACGTCTACTCCGATGTCACCGTGTCGAAGGGCCGGACCGAGTTGCGGCTGAACCTCGATCTCGGTCCCGGCGTCACCGCGCGCGGCTCGGCGGCCAGCGACGGCGAGACCGGCATCGGCCTGTTCTTCGAACGTGACTACTGAAGCCCCCTTGACGCCCGCGGTGCGACCGGCCCCCGATACGGCCATGCACAGCGACGAGGACCTTGCCCGCAGGACGAAGGACGGTGACGGTGCCGCCTTCGCGGCGCTGCTCGAGCGGCATTACGACCGGGTGTTCCGACTCGGGTTCCGCCTGCTCGGCAGCCGGGCCGAGGCCGAGGACCTCGCGCAGGATGTCTGCGCCGCGCTGCCCGGCAAGATCGGCGGGTATCGCGGCGAGGCGCGGTTCACCACCTGGCTCTACCGGGTCACGGTGAACGCCGCCGAGGATCGCCGCCGCCGCAGCGCCCGCCAGACCCGGCTTGCCGCCGACTGGGGCCTGCACGAGATCGACCGGCAGGCTGGCCTTGCCGAGGACGCCGAGGCGCGGACCTGGCTTGCCGAGGCGATGCGCAGCCTGCCCGACGAGTTGGTGACGACGCTGGCGCTGCTCTTGGACGAGGGCATGACCCATGCCGAGGCGGGGCAGGTGCTGGGCGTGTCCGAAGGCACGATCCACTGGCGGATGGCGGAGGTGCGCAAGCGCCTGCGCGCCCTTCACGCGAAGGAGTTGGAGGCATGACCGACGATCCTCTCGACCGTCTGGCCCGCGAGATGACCCGCGCCACCCCGGAGGTCGATCCGGCTGCGAAGGCGCGCGCGCTGGCCCTGGCGCAAAAAAACTTCGAGGCCCGCCAAGGAACCGGCTCCGACGCGCGTCCCATGTCCGATCGCCCCAGACAGGGGGCGGGGTTCTGGACAGGAGTTCGCACCATGCTTTCGCACTTCCCCACGCGCGCCGCGCTCGTCACTTCCACCGGCCTTGTCGCCGTCGCCCTCGTCGTGACCTTCCCCGCGCTGCGGGACATGGGTCCGCCCCCGGTGGTTCCGCTGACCTCCGACGACAGCGAGGCACCGCTGGTGGAACCGGTCGTCATCGACGCGCTGCCCGCCCCGCTGCCCGCGCCCGCCCCGATGCTGGCCGACCGCGCGGCGGCGGTGAAGCTGTCGGCACCGCAGATGGAACTCGCCGTCGGTGCCATGGCCCCCGACGCGCTCTACCGTCCGCCCGAAGCCGACACCGAAGCCTTTGCCAACGCGGACGAGAACCCGGTGAAGATCGCCGCCGAGGCGCCCGTTTCGACTTTCTCCGCCGACGTGGACACCGCGTCCTGGGCGGTCATCCGGTCGTCGATCCTGAGCGGAATGATGCCCCCGAAGGACGCCGTCCGGATCGAGGAGATGGTGAACTACTTCCCCTACGACCTGGCCGCGCCGGAGGATGACACGCCGTTCCGTCCCACCGTCACCCTGACGCAGACGCCGTGGAACCCGGACACCCGCCTGCTGCGCATCGCGCTGCAGGGCCGGATGCCGCCGGTGGCGGAGCGTCCGCCGCTCAACCTCGTCTTCCTCATCGACACGTCCGGCTCGATGCAGGACGCCGACAAGCTGCCGCTTCTGAAGCAGTCCTTCCGTCTGATGCTGTCCGAACTCCGCCCCGAGGATCAGGTCGCCATTGTCACCTATGCCGGCAGCGCGGGCGAGGTGCTGGCCCCGACCCCGGCGGGCGACCGGGCCACGATCCTCGCCGCGCTCGACCGGCTGGAGGCGGGCGGTTCGACCGCCGGGCAGGAGGGGCTGCAACAGGCCTATGCCACCGCCGCGAAGATGCAGGCCGAGGGCGAGGTCAGCCGGGTCCTGCTCGCTACCGACGGGGACTTCAACGTCGGCCTGTCCGATCCGGCCGCGCTCGAGAAGTTCATCGCCGACCGCCGGGACGAAGGCGTCTATCTCTCGGTCCTCGGTTTCGGGCGCGGCAACCTCGACGATGCCACGATGCAGGCGCTGGCGCAGAACGGGAACGGGCAGGCGGCCTACATCGACACGCTGATGGAGGCCCGCAAGGTGCTGGTGGACCAGTTGACCGGCGCGCTGTTCCCGATTGCCGACGACGTGAAGGTGCAGGTCGAGTTCAACCCGGCCGCCGTCGCCGAGTATCGCCTGATCGGCTACGAAACCCGGGCGCTGAACCGCGAGGATTTCAACAACGACCGGGTCGACGCGGGCGAGATCGGCGCGGGCCATGCCGTTACCGCGCTCTACGAGGTCACCCCGGTCGGCTCGCCCGCCGTGCTGAACGATCCGCTGCGCTACGGGGCAGGCGATGCGCCGTCCGGTCCGGCCGATGAACTGGCCTTCCTGCGCCTGCGCTACAAGGCGCCGGGCACCGATACCTCGCAGCTGATCGAACAGCCCATCCCGGCCACCGTGACCGAGGCGGATACCGAAACCCGCTTCGCCGCCGCCATCGCGGGGTTCGGCCAGCTTCTGCGGGGCTCGGACTATGTCACCGGGTGGGGGTTTGGGGACGCCATCGCGCTGGCCGACGGCGCGACCGGCAGCGATCCCTTCGGCTACCGGCGCGAGGCGGTGTCGCTGATGCGGCTCGCGGACAGCTTGTCAGACGCAAACTAAGCAAATCGCATAGTATGCAAGAAAAAGGGCGGCCCCCAGGCCGCCCTTTCGCTGTTCCGATCCGGTCCTTACTCGGCGGGAACCGCGGCCGCTGCGGTCCGGCCTGCCCCGAAGTGACGGGCGTTCAGGTAGAAGACCAGCGCGATCATCGCGATCTGGAAGGCCAGGGCGACCGCGGTGAAGGCCCAGTAGGCAACCCCGAACTTCACGATCAGGCCGGTGGCGACGAGGCCCTTGTTGATGAAGAAGTGCAGCATCACCGACAGAGCGACACCGGGGCAGACCAGGGTGTAGGCGCCCGGCGAGGTCTTGTCGCCGAAGACGAAGGACCCGAGGTAGCCCTGCTTGCGCAGCACGGCGAGGCCGAGACCGAGGATACCGAACTGCACCGCCAGCACCTTGGCGAGGAAGCTCATGGTTTCGGCGGCGGTGCCGTGCACCTCGAAGGTGGTGTGCAGGCCGTGGTCCTGCCGCAGCACCATGATGCCCAGAACGGTCATCAGCGGGATCAGGATCAGCAGCGTCGGGGCGGCTTCCCGCGCGGTGCCGTAGTGCAGCATCGAGTTGAACGCGGTGATCCCGGCGACCAGCGCGTAGAGGACGGCGAGGGTGCCGAACACCGTGGACAGGACCAGCGCCGTGCCGACGGTGGCAGGCACGCTGCTCATCGCGGCGGGGGCGGACAGGCCAACCGCGACCATGGCCAGCGCGAAGGCGGGCAGCAGTTGCGCGAAGCTGTTGTGCAGCGTCACGTCGAACAGGCCGCCCTTCGACAGAACCCGGCCGAGGAAGTCACCGATATAGGCAAAGGCGAGGATACCGACGAGGACGAAAGCCGCCATCGCCGCCGGGAACAGGTATTCCACGATGTTCCACAGGCCCGGCACGAAGACGAGGCCCAGCAGGAAGCCGACGTTGATGCTCATCGCCAGCGCCAGCGGCAGGGCAAGAAGCGTCGTTTCGCCGTTCGAATTGCGCAGCGTCTCGTAGGCGTCGGTCTTCCGGAACGCGTTGAACTTGCCGAGGTTCCACGCGAGGTAGCGCAGGTTGAGCACACCGAAGACGGCGACACCGGCCATGCCCAGCACGATGGCAATCTGCAGCGGCAGGGACCCGGAGCCGAACGCGGCGGCGATGTCCTCGAACACGGGGACCGACTGGCCCGGGTGCTTCACCCAGAACATCAGGTACATGAAGAACGTGACGGCAAGGCCGCCAGCGCCCACGGAGGACAGGAAGTAGAGCGGGGCGTAGCCGGTATTCGCGGCGGAGCGGGGCGACATGGGGTGGTCCCTCCATATAATTGACTGCGGCAATCATTATCGCCCGCAAGTTTAGTTGTCAACGACAATAAATCCTACATCTTGTGGATAACCGCCCTGCGCCAGCGGTATCTGGGGGTGCGGCGTTGACTCACCGCCCGGGACCCCGGACAAATGACAGACCTGCAGCAAATCCGAGTCGCCCGCCTTGCGTTTCACGCGCCTCCGCCTCAACGGCTTCAAGAGCTTCGTCGATCCCACCGACCTGATCATCTCGGAGGGATTGACGGGCGTGGTCGGGCCGAACGGCTGCGGCAAGTCGAACCTGCTCGAGGCGCTGCGCTGGGTCATGGGCGAGAACCGCCCGACCGCGATGCGCGGCGGCGGGATGGAAGACGTGATCTTCGCCGGGGCCGCCACCCGGCCCGCGCGCAACTACGCCGAGGTGACGCTGGTCCTCGACAACTCGGACCGTCGCGCGCCGCCGGGGTTCAACGACCTCGACCAGCTCGAGATCGTGCGCCGGATCACCCGCGATGTCGGTTCGGCCTACCGCGCGGCGGGCAAGGAAGTGCGGGCCCGCGATGTCCAGATGCTGTTTGCCGACGCCTCGACCGGCGCGCATTCGCCCGCGCTGGTGCGGCAGGGCCAGATTTCGGAACTGATCAACGCCCGGCCAAAGGCACGCCGCCGCATTCTCGAGGAAGCGGCCGGGATCAGCGGCCTCTACCAGCGCCGCCACGAGGCCGAGCTCAAGCTCAACAGCACCGAAACCAACCTGTTCCGCGTCGATGACGTGCTGGAGAGCCTCGCCCAGCAACTGTCGCAACTGACCCGGCAGGCCAAGCAGGCCGCTCGTTACCGCGAGATCGGGGCCGAGATTCGCCGCGCCGAGGGGCTGCTGCTCTATCGCCGCTGGCGCGAGGCCGACCAGGCCGCGTCCGAGGCGCGCGCCACCCAGGCCGACCGCCTGCGCGCCGCATCGGAGGCCGAGCGGGCCGCCCGCATCGCCGCCGCCGCCCGCGAGGCCGCCGAGGACGCCCTGCCGCCCCTGCGCGAGGAAGAGGCGATCGCCGCCGCGGTCCTCCAGCGCCTGCTCGTGCAGCGCGACACCCTGACCGAACAGGAAAGCCGCGCGCGCGAGCGGATCGAAACGCTGGCGGCCCGGATCGCCCAGATCGACAAGGATGCCGAACGCGAAGCGGCGCTGAACCGTGACGCGGGCGAGACGATCGATCGCCTCACCTGGGAACAGACCGAGCTGGAAAAGGCCGGGGACGGCCATGACCGCCGCCTTGCCGCTGCCGCCGAAGCGGCCCGGGCCGCGGGCGACGTGTTGTCGGAACGCGAGACCGCGCTCTCCGAGATGACCGAGGACGTCGCGCGCCTGTCGGCCCGGCACCAGTCCGCCGAGCGTCTCGTCGCCGAGAACCGCCGCGCCGCCGAACGCGCCGAGGATGAGCGCACCCGCGCCGAGACCGCCGCCGCCGAGGCCCGCGCCCGCGCCGAGACCCTGCGCGCCGAAACTGCCCGTGCCGCCGCCGAGGCCGAGGCTGCCGAGGCCCGCGCCGCTGCCGCCGAAACCGCGCTGGCCGAGGCCGAGGCCGAGCGCGCCGCCCTGCAGTCGCGCGAAAGCGACGCCCGCGCCGCCCGGTCCGAGGCCGAGGGCGAGGTGGGTGCCCTGCGGGCCGAGGTCTCGGGCCTCGCGCGCATCGTGGACCGGGAAACCGGCGGCGGGGCGCAGTTGCTCGATACGCTCAGCGTGGACGACGGGTTCGAGGCCGCGCTGGGCGCCGCCCTCGGCGACGATCTGAAATACGGTCGCACCGAAGGCGCCGGCTGCTCGGGCTGGGCCGATCTGCCTGCCTATCCCGACACCGCCCCGCTGCCCGACGGCGCCGCCCCGCTCGCCCCCCACGTCCGCGCGCCCGAGGTGCTCGCCCGCCGCCTGTCCCGCATCGGCCTGGTGCCCGACGCCGCCACCGGCGCCCGCCTGCAGCCTGCGTTGCAGCCCGGTCAGCGCCTCGTGACGCAGGCGGGCGATCTCTGGCGCTGGGACGGCTTCTCGACCCGTGCGGACGAGGCATCGTCAGCCACCGCGCTGCGGCTCCAGCAGGTCAACCGGCTCGCCGCGCTGCGCCGCCAGCTCGATGACCTCGAAGCCCGCGCCGAGGTTGCCCGCGCGGCGCATGAAGACCTTCTCGCGGACCTCGCCGAGGCGACCGAGCGCGACAAGGCGGCGCGGGCCGCCCGTCGCGCCGCCGATGCCGCCCAGTCCGACACCAGCCGGGCGCAATCGCGGGCCGAGGCCGAACTGAACCTTGCCGAGGGCAAGGTCGAAACTCTGTCGCATTCCGCGATCCGCCACGCCGAGGATGCTTCCGCCGCCCGCGCCGCGCTGGCCGAGGCCGAGCGCACCCTCGCCGGTCTCGAGAACCTCGCCGACGCCCGCGCCACGCTGGAAGAGGTCAAGGTCACCGTCGAAGCCGCCCGGATGACGATGATGGCCCGCCGGTCGGCCCATGACGAGGTTCGCCGCGAGGGCGAAGCGCGCCTCAAGCGCAGCCAGCAGATCACGACCGAGATCAGCGGCTGGCGGCACCGTCTCGACAGCGCCGCCGCCCGCGGGGCCGATCTGGCCGAGCGTCGGACCGCCGCCGAGGCCGAGCTGAAGGACGCGCAGGCCGCGCCGGAAGAGATTGCAGCGAAACGGGCCGCGCTGGGCTACGAGATCGACCGCGCCGAGGCCCGCAAGGCCGAAGCGGGCGATCTGCTGGCCGCCGGGGAAGCCGCGCTGCGCGAGGCGTCCGCGTCCGAGCGTGCCGCCGACCAGGCCGCGTCCGAGGCCCGCGAGGCCCGCGCCCGCGCCGAGGCCCGCGCCGAAGCCGCCGCCGAGGCGGTCACCCTTGCCGCTGAGCGGATCGAGGAGGCGCTGGAAGTCACGCCGGAGCAGCTTCTCGAAACGCTGGGGGCCGACCCCGACCGCCTGCCGCCCGCCGACGAGATCGACATCGAACTCGCCCGCCTGCGCCGCCAGCGCGATGCGCTCGGGGCCGTCAACCTGCGGGCCGAGGAAGACCGCAAGGCGGTCGAGACCGAGTATGACCAGCTCGCCAAGGAGAAGGGCGACCTCGAGGAGGCGATCAAGAAGCTGCGCGCCGGGATCGCCGGGCTGAACCGCGAAGGCCGCGAACGCCTGCTGACCGCCTTCGAGGAGGTGAACCGCAACTTCGCGACCCTCTTCACCCATCTCTTCGGCGGCGGCGAGGCGAAGCTGGTTCTGGTCGAATCGGACGACCCGCTGGAAGCCGGGCTCGAGATCATGTGCCAGCCGCCCGG
>JAUHZL010000081.1 GCA_030425945.1 Alphaproteobacteria bacterium
CACGCTGCTGGTCTTCAAGCGCGCCGACAACTCGTGGCACGGCCACCACCCGTTCGAGGGGCCGCGCCGCGCGATCCAGATCAACTGGCTGACCGACGAGGCGGCGCTGCGCCGCGAAGAAGGCCGCAGGGGCATCATCACCCGCGTGAAGGGGATGCTGCGCGGCTCGTCCGCGGCCTGATGCGGGGGGCGAAAGCCCTCCGTCCGCTCCTCTGCGGTCTGGTTGCGCTCGTCTGGGCGCAGGCGGCGCTGGCCGCCGCCGACCGCGTGGCGCTGGTCATCGGCAACGGCGCCTACCAGGCGGTGACGCCGCTGGACAATCCGCTGAACGACGCCGCCGACATCGGCACCACGCTGGAAGGGCTGGGCTTCGAGGTCGAGACCGTCACCGACCTCGACCAGGTCGGGATGATCCGGGCGCTCGGCGGCTTCCGCGCCCGCGCCGCCGAGGCCGAGATCGCCCTGATCTACTACGCCGGGCACGGGATCGAGGTGGAGGGGCAGAACTACCTGATCCCCGTCGATGCCCGCCTCGCGACACCCGATGCCGTCGACTTCGAGGCGCTGCGCCTCGACACCGCCGTGCGCGCGGCCGAGGGCGCGGGCCGCCTCAGCCTCGTGATCGTGGATGCCTGCCGCAACAACCCCTTCGCCGGGGCCGAGGGCTGGGCGGGCGACACCCGCTCGCTGACCCGGGGCCTGCGCCCGGTCGAGCCGCGCGGCGACACGCTGGTGGCCTATGCCGCCCGGGACGGGACCGTGGCGCAGGACGGCGACGGGCGGAACAGCCCCTATGCCCGCGCGCTGATCGACAGCCTGAACGAGCCGGGCGTCGAGATCGGGCAGGTCTTCCGCCGCGTCCGCGACCGGGTCCTCGCCTCGACCGGCCGTCGGCAGGAGCCGTTCGTCTATGGTTCGCTGTCGGCCGAGGAAATCTACCTGCACCCGGCGGTCGCGGTGATCGACCCCGCCGAGACCGAGGCGCAGGCCTGGGCCGACGCCTCGGCCACCGGCGAGGCGGACGCGCTGCGCGGCTTCCTCGACGCCTACCCGGACGGGCGCTTCGCTGCCGCCGCGACCCGGATGCTGGCGCTTCTCGACCGCCCGGCCCCGACGCCTGCACCGGCCCCCGCCCCGGCGCCCGCGCGCGATCCCGACCTCGAAGCCTGGTCGGCGGCCAGCCTCGCGGGCGACATCGCATCGCTTCAGGGCTACCTCGACGCGTTCCCCGACGGCCGCTTCGCCGCCACCGCCCGCCAGATGATCGACGCGGCCACGCCGGAGGCCACGCCCGACCTCGCCTCGCTGGGCCTGCCCGAGGCGGTCGCGCGGCGGGTGGCGGCGATCCGCGACCCGGTGGACCTGCGCGACGCCCGGATCGGCGACACCGCCCTCGTGGCGCTGGCGGGACGCTACGACCCGGAGCGCGCCGACACCGCCCAGCCCGAGGCGGCGGAGGCCTTCGCGACCGTCAGCGCCCTTTTCGACCTGAAGGGCGAGAGCTTCTTTTTGCCCTTCGGGATCGGCAATTTCTCCAGCTACGACGTCAAGGCCGGGCTGGCGGCGGCCCGGCTGACCCGGCTGGCGCAGTCGGCCGACACGGATCCGCTCAGCTTCGCCTCGGTCGGGGTCTACGGCGCGTCGGACCAGACCCTGATGCTGCATTACCTGTTCGACCGGCGGCGCTGCGACCTCGCGGTGCGGCTGATGGCGGACACGACGATGGAGCGGCTCGACACCGACACCGCGCGGCGCGATGCTCTGGGGCGGTCCCTGCCCTGGGCCGCCTACCTGAACTGCCCGCCGTCGCAGGCCGGGCAGGTGATGCGGGTGGTGGCCTCGCTCGTGCCGGAACCCGAGGCGCTGCGGACCGGGTACTTCCGGTTCGGCACCCGCGACCTGATCGACCGGCTCGACGGCGGCAGCGACGCGCCCGTCGCGGTCTACGTGCCGATGCCGAAGCTCGCGCTGTCGAACAGCGGCGCGCCCGACATCCGGCGGGACCTGCAGGAAGAACTGAAGCGGCTGCGCCTCTACGACGCCCGGGTGGACGGGGTCTGGGGCGCGGGCACCGCGCGGGCCGTGCGGACGCTGTGCGAGACGCGCTCGGCGGCGCTGTTGCGCTCGGCCCGGTCCGAGGCGCGAGAGGTCAGCGACTGGACCGAGACCGTGCGCGGCGCGCCGATGACGAAGATCGGCTACTATCACCTGACCTTCGCGCGGACCGCGGGCGGCGCCCCGGACACCCAGCGCCTGACCGGCGTGACGACCCGGTTCGGCGTCGACCTGATGCGCTATTCGAACGGGCAAGTGACCTGGTGCGCGCTGCCGACGGAGGACGGCAAGGTGCTTGCCGAATTCGATGGTGACACAATGGCGGTAAGCTATTTGCCACTGTGGGGACCTCCGTTCCGCCTCGACACGCGCTGAGCCGCCTTAGCCCTTGACGGGCGCGCGACGGCGAAGGAAACCCGCGGACATGGCCACTGCGACCCTTTCCATCAACCTCGATGCGATCGCCACCAACTGGCGGGCGCTCGATGCCGCGTCGCCGCCCTCGACGCAGACGGCGGCGGTGGTGAAGGCGGATGCCTATGGCCTCGGGGCGGACAAGGTCGCGCGGGCGCTGGCGACGGCGGGCGCGCGGCGATTCTTCGTGGCGGTGGCCGAGGAAGGCGCGAAGGTCCGGCAGGCGCTGGGACCGGGCCCGGAAATCGC
This sequence comes from Alphaproteobacteria bacterium, assembly GCA_030425945.1. Lineage (GTDB taxonomy): Bacteria > Pseudomonadota > Alphaproteobacteria > Rhodobacterales > Rhodobacteraceae > Dinoroseobacter. The sequence continues at coordinate 2,719 of JAUHZL010000081.1, forward strand.
GGTGTTCTCCGGCCACATGGACGGCGACACGGCGCTGATCCGGGACTACCGGATGACGCCGATGCTGAACTCGACCGAGCAGCTCGCCCGGCACCTGGAGGCCCTGCCCGGCCATCCGTTCGGGGTGCAGCTCGACACCGGGATGAACCGGCTCGGGATGGAGCCCGGCGAATGGGCGGCGGTGCATGACCTCGTGCTCGACCTGAAGCCCCGGCTGCTGATGAGCCACCTCGCCTGCTCGGACGAGCCGAGCCACCCGATGAACATGCAGCAACTCCGCAGCTTCCGCGAGATGACCGACGGGACCGGCGTGCCGCGTTCGCTGGCGGCGACCGGGGGCATCCTGCTCGGACCGCAGTTCCATTTCGACCTGACCCGGCCGGGGATCGGCCTCTATGGCGGCGAGCCCTTCGTCGAGGCGACTCCGGTGATCGCCCTGCGCGTGCCGGTGGTGCAGATCCGCGACCTCGATCCGGGCGAGACCGTGGGCTACGGCAATTCCTGGAGCGCCGACCGCCCGACGCGCCTCGCAACGGTGTCGGCGGGCTATGCCGACGGCCTGCTGCGGTCGCTGTCGAACCGCGCCACCTTCCATGCCGGCATCAAGCCCTGCCCGGTGGTCGGCCGGGTCTCGATGGACCTGATCACGGTGGATGTCAGCGACCTCGACCACGACCCGCAGGAGCTGGACCTGCTCGGCCCGATGCAGACCGTCGACCAAGTCGCCGACCGCGCGGGCACCATCGGCTACGAGATCCTGACCTCGCTCGGGACGCGCTATGCCCGCCGCTATACCGGTGTCGGCGCATGAGCGTTGTGACCGCGTCCTTCGGCACGCTCGGGCGGCAGGTTCTGGGCACGCTGGCCGCCATCGGCCGGGTGACCGGCTTCGCCCTGCGGGTGCTTGTCCACATGCTGCGCCCGCCCTATTATCCGCGTGAACTGGTGGGCCAGCTTCTGGCCATCGGATGGTTCTCGCTGCCGGTCGTCGGGCTGACCGCGCTCTTCACCGGGGGGGCGCTGGCGCTGCAGATCTATGCGGGCGGCGCGCGCTTCAATGCCGAGGCCGTCGTGCCGTCGATCGTGGCGATCGGCATGGCGCGCGAGCTGGGTCCTGTTCTGGGCGGCCTGATGGTCGCGGGGCGGGTCGCGGCGGCCATCGCGGCGGAGCTGGGCACCATGAAGGTGACCGAGCAGATCGACGCGCTGACAACGCTGTCGACCAACCCGATGAAATTCCTCGCCGCACCGCGCGTGCTGGCGGCAACCCTGACCGTGCCGCTGCTGGTCGCGGTGGGCGATGCCATCGGCATCATGGGCGGCTGGCTGGTCAGCACCTCGCGGCTGGGCTTCAACTCGGCGGTATACCTGCAGAATACGGCGGACTTCCTGCAGGTCTGGGACGTCGGCTCGGGCCTCGTGAAAGGGGCGGTCTTCGGCTTCCTCGTGGCCCTGATGGGCTGCTACCACGGCATGAACTCGGGCCGGGGCGCACAGGGTGTGGGCCGGGCAACGACGAACGCGGTGGTCTCGGCGAGCGTGCTGATCCTCGCGTCGAACTACCTGCTGACCGAAGCGTTCTTCTCGGCATGATCGAGCTCGCAGGCCTTCACAAGTCCTTCGGCCCCAAGGCCGTGCTGCGCGGGGTGGACCTGAGCGTGCCCAAGGGCACCTCGACCGTCATCATCGGCGGCTCGGGCACCGGCAAGTCGGTGCTGCTGAAATGCATCCTCGGGCTGGTCGAGCCGGACGCGGGCACGATCACGGTGGACGGGCGGCCCGCGCGGCAAGGCGACCGGGATGCGTTCCTCGCCCGGTTCGGGATGCTGTTCCAGGGCGGCGCGCTCTTCGATTCGATGCCGGTCTGGCAGAACGTCGCCTTCCGCCTGCTGCGCGGCACGCTGAAGATGCCGCGCGCGGCGGCCCGCGAGGTGGCGCTCGACAAGCTGCGCCGCGTCGGTCTCGGGCCGGAAGTCGCGGACCTCTACCCGGCCGAGCTGTCGGGCGGCATGCAGAAGCGCGTCAGCCTCGCCCGCGCCATCGCGGCCGAACCGCAGATCATCTTCTTCGACGAGCCGACCACCGGCCTCGACCCGATCATGTCGGGCGTCATCAACCGGCTGATCCGCGAGATCGTCACCGAGATGGGCGCGACCGCGCTGACCATCACCCATGACATGTCGAGCGTGCGCGCCATCGCCGACCGCGTCGCCATGCTGCACGCCGGCAAGATCCGCTGGGAAGGCCCGGTCAGCGACATGGACGCGGCGACAGACCCTTACCTGACGCAGTTCATCTCGGGCAGCGCCGACGGCCCGATCGAAACGCTGCGCTGAGGCGGGCGGGCGGCGATGGGACCCGAGGACCTGATCCGCCTGATCGTCCTGGCCGCCACCATCCTGTGGAGCTACGCCGCCGTGGTCGGGGCCGAGTGGGCGCGGATGCTGTGGCGGTCCGAGCGGCGCGAGCATGTCACGCTGGTCTTCGACCTCGTCACGGCCCTCCTGCCCGCCGCGGCCGCCTATGTCCTGCTGGTGCTGGCCGGGCACGTGCTGGGCCTGCCGTCGGTCGTGGTGTTCCTCGCGGTCGTGGTGCCGGGCGGCCTCGTCTACGCGTTCCGGACCTCGCTGGTCGACCGGGGCCTGACCGGCGCGCGGCGCGAGCAGGGACGGCTGCTGATCGCGCTGGCGCTCGCGGTGGCGGTCGTCGCCACGCGCGGCTTGCGATAGCCGACCCCCGGCCCCCATATCGGCGCATGGATCAGCGTCCGCCCCTTCCGCTCGCCCTGCGCCTCGCCACGATCGCGCTGCTGGTCGCCTTCCCGGCGACCTGGGTCACGCCGCTGATGCGGGCGGGGCTGCTGCCGCTGTTCGGGATGTCGGAGATCTCGGTGCTCTCGGGGGTGCAGAGCCTCTGGCGCACCGACGTGCCGCTGGCGGTGCTGGTCACCTTCCTCGCGCTGGTGGCGCCGCTGGCAAAGCTGGTGGGGCTGCTGCTGGTGCAGTACCGCCTCGCCTCGCCGCGGATGCTGCCCGCGCTGGAAGGGCTGGGAAAGCTCGCGATGGCCGACGTGTTCCTGATCGCGCTCTACGTCGTGCTGGTGAAAGGCATCGGCCTCGCGACCGTCGAGACGGCCTGGGGGCTCTATGTCTTCAGCGGCGCGGTGCTGGCCGGGATCGGACTGGGGCACTGGACGGCGCGGGCGGTCTCGGGCAGACAGTCCGGACCTGTGGCCGCGGAGGGCTGACCGATGGAAAATCTCGTCGCGCTGACCGGCGTGTTCCTGTTCTGGGCCACGCTGATCTGGATGCCGCTGACGGTGGCGCGGATCTTCCGGACCGGCGGCAAGCCGCAGATCTGGACCATCGCGGCGGTCTGCGCGGCGGTGCTGGTGTTCCTCGGCTACACCCGCGCGATGGGCAGCCGCGATCCCGCCGAGGCCTTTGCCTGGTCGGTGGCGTGGCTGATGCCGATGGGGCTGATCCTCTTCGCGCGGACCGGCGCGGGCGTGCCGTGGAAGCGCCTCGACATCTGGCTGTTCTTCCTGACGCTCTTCACCTTCATCCCGGCGGCCGGGCTGATGCGGACCCTGCTGCCCCGCGTGGCGGCACTGATCTGGTAATGGCCAGGGCCGCCAGCCGCTTCGTCTGTTCCGAGTGCGGGGCTGTTACCACCAAGTGGTCCGGCCAGTGCGACAGCTGCGGGGCGTGGAACTCGATTTCCGAGGAAGCGCCGCTGGCGCAGGGACCGGGCAAGCAGGCGCTCGGCGGCGCGCGCGGGCGCAAGATGCGGCTGACCGATCTCGGGCAGGACGAGGCCCCGCCGCCGCGCGCGGCCTCGGGCCTCGGCGAGCTCGACCGGGTGCTGGGCGGCGGGCTGGTCCCCGCCTCGGCCATCCTGGTGGGCGGCGATCCGGGCATCGGCAAGTCGACGCTGCTGCTGCAGGCCGCCGCCAGCTTCGCCCGCAAGGGCATGAAGGCGGTCTACATCTCGGGCGAGGAGGCCAGCGCGCAGGTGCGGCTCCGGGCGCAGCGGCTCGGCCTCGGCGACAGCCCGGTGAAGCTGGGCACCGAGACCAACCTGCGCGACATCCTGACCACGCTGGAGGCCGAGAAGCCGGACATCGCGGTGATCGACTCGATCCAGACCATGTGGCTCGACACCGTCGAGAGCGCGCCGGGCTCGGTCGCGCAGGTCCGCGCCGCCGCGCATGAGCTGACCACCTTCGCCAAGCGGCACGGCGTCTCGGTCGTGCTGGTGGGCCATGTCACCAAGGAGGGCCAGATCGCCGGCCCCCGGGTGGTCGAGCACATGGTGGACACGGTGCTCTACTTCGAGGGCGAGCGCGGCCACCAGTTCCGCATCCTGCGCGCGGTCAAGAACCGCTTCGGCCCCGCTGCCGAGATTGGCGTCTTCGAGATGACCGGGGACGGGCTGGCCGAGGTCGAGAATCCCTCCGCCCTGTTCCTGTCGGACCGCGACCGCCCCGCCCCGGGATCGGTCGTCTTCTCGGGGATCGAGGGCACCCGGCCCGTGCTGGTCGAGTTCCAGGCCCTGGTGGCCCCCACCCCGCACGCCCAGCCCCGCCGCACCGTCGTCGGCTGGGACGGCGGACGGCTGGCGATGATCCTCGCGGTGCTGGAAGCGCGCTGCGGCATCCCCTTCGCAGGGCTCGACGTCTACCTGAACGTGGCGGGCGGCATGCGGGTCAGCGAGCCCGCCGCCGACCTCGCGGTGGCCGCCGCCCTGCTGTCGGCGCGCGAGGACCACGCGCTGCCGCCGGAAACCGTGGTATTTGGGGAACTCAGCCTTTCCGGCGCGCTGCGGCCCGTCTCGCAGACCGAAAACCGGTTGAAAGAGGCCGCGAAACTTGGTTTCACACAGGCGCTGCTGCCCGAGCGCAGCAAACTGGGGCCGGACGCGGGGCTCGGGGTGACGGCACTGCCGGACCTCGCCGCGCTGGTCGGGGACGTGTTCGGCGCGGGCTGAGACCCGCCCGCCTGAGGCGAGGACGACATGGACGGCTTTACTCTCGTGGACGCCATCGTTGCGGGCGTGATCCTGATCTCGGCCTTCCTGGCCTTCGCGCGCGGCTTCGTGCGCGAGATCATGTCGATCGTCGGCTGGATCGCCGCCGCAGTGGTCGCCTATGCCTTCGCCAACTCGGTCCAGCCGCTGGTCAAGGAAATCCCGGTCGTCGGGCCGTTCCTGTCGGAAAGCTGCGAGCTGGCGATCATCGCCTCCTTCGCCGTGGTCTTCGCGCTGGCGCTGGTCGTCGTGTCGCTCTTCACACCGCTCTTCGCGGGGCTGGTCAAGCGCTCGGCCATCGGCGGCATCGACCAGGGCATGGGCTTCCTGTTCGGGGCGTTCCGGGGCATCCTGCTCGTGGCCATCGCGCTGATCGTCTACCAGCAGCTGATGGTGAACGACGCCATCGCGATGGTCGAGGACTCGCGCTCGCTGCAGATCTTCGGCGGCTTCTCGGATTCGCTGGAACAGCAGGTGCCGGAAGATGCGACCGGCTGGATCCTCGCCCGCTACGAGACTCTGGTCGGTGACTGCGCCCCGGGCGGCGGCGACATCCGCGCCGGCGACGGCACCGTCCGGAACTGACGGCGCGGCTTCTCCCGACATCCTTTCTTCACGACAGGCGGACCTTGGCGCGGGCACGCGGTTTGAAAACCGCGCGATGCGGTTTCCAAACCGCATCGGCGCGCCATTCCGGCGCAGGTCTTGTGGAAAACCTGTGGACAATCGCGCAGATGTGGTAGGCTCCGCGCAACTGACTCAGGGAGACCTCCATGACCTTGCTCGCTTCGATTTCCGATACGGTTCCCGGCCTTCTGCGCGTGGCTCTGCTGTTCGGGGCCAGGACGCCCTCGGGCGGCACCGCCTCCGTCGCCCTGCTGGCGGACGGGGACACCGAGAAGCTGATCGACCTCGGCCAGGGGCTCGACCCCGACGCGCCGGGCCTGACCCGCGCGATGCAGAGCTACCTGTCCGGCCTGAAGGAGGTCGGCGCCTATCTTGAGGCCCGCCACAAGACCGACGAGGACGGCGTGACCGAGGACGACATCGAGCGCGCCGCGCTGATGCTGGCCTTTCCGCGCGTCACCCGGGACGAGGCGGCGCTGACGCTGCTCAAGGCGCATCTCGACGCGCTGCAGGCCGAAGGCATCCTGCCCCGCCTGAAGACCGCTCCGGGCGCGGGCACCGAACCGGCAACCCCGGTGCCCGCACCGGCCGCCGCCCCCGCCCCGCTGTCGCTGGCAGGCTCGGAAGCCGCCCCGGAAGCCCCCGCTGACGCGACCCCGGCCGAAGACAGCGCCCCCGAGGAGGGCAAGGCCGAGGACACCGCCCCCGAGGCCGCCGCGGACGAGACCGACACCGCCGCCAGCGAGAGCGGCGCGACCGAGACCGCCGGCGACGACAGCGCCGCCGACGCAGGTCCGGACGAGGGCACCGGCGCGCCCACGCCCGACACGCCGCGCCCGCTGAACCCGGTCACCCAGATCCGCCAGCAGGCCGAGCAGCCGCGCCGTCCGGGTCTTTTCGGGCGCTGATCGGCAGCGACATGACAGCCGCATGACAGTCGGGCCGTGACAGA
>JAUHZL010000082.1 GCA_030425945.1 Alphaproteobacteria bacterium
TCCCGGTCGCGGTCTATGTCGGGCTGATCGGGGCGATGGCGCTGGCGGCGCTGCATCTCGCGCCCGGTCTCGGGCTGGCGGTCGCGGGGGCGGCGCTGTTCGTGGTCTCGGACCTCTGTCTGGCGCTCGAGCGCTTCGTGCTTGTGCCGGGCGGACGCGCGGCCCGGCTCTGCGGGGCGGTCGTCTGGCCGCTCTACTGGCTGGGCCAGGCGGCGATTGCGCTGGGCGCTCTCGGCCTGCCCTGAGCCCCGCGCGGAACCGCCCGCTTCCCTCCGGACCCGTCGCACATTAGGTGGGTAGGGGAGAGACCCCGGAGGCCCCATGTCGTTCTTCAAGAAGCTCAAGGACCGGATGTTCCGCTCGTCGTCGCAGATCGACGAGGGGCTCGACGCGATCGTCGGCGAAGCGGCCGAGGCCCCGGCCCCCGTCTCGGCCCCCGTGGTGCCGGAGGCCCCGGGCCTCGTCGGTCGCCTGATGGGCGGCAGCGCACCGCGCCGGGTGCTCGACGACGCGATGCTCGAAAGCCTCGAGGAGTTGCTGATTCAGGCCGACATGGGGGTGGAGACCGCGCTGAAGGTCACCGCCAACATCGCGGAAGGGCGTCTCGGGCGGAAACTGTCGGCGGCCGAGATCAAGGACCTGCTCGCCGCCGAGATCGCCCGCGTGATGGAACCGGTCGCGCGCCCGCTGCCGCTCTATCCGAAGCGCCCGCAGGTGGTGCTGGTGGTGGGCGTCAACGGGTCGGGCAAGACGACGACCATCGGCAAGCTCGCCAGCCAGTTCAAGGCCGCTGGCAAGTCGGTGGTGATCGCGGCGGGCGACACGTTCCGGGCTGCGGCCGTCGACCAGCTCAAGGTCTGGGGCGAGCGCGCGGGCGTGCCGGTGCTGACCGCGCCCGAGGGCTCGGACCCCGCCAGCCTCGCCTTCGACGCGATGACCCGCGCGCAGGCCGAGGGGGCGGACCTGCTGATGATCGACACCGCCGGGCGGCTGCAGAACCGGGCCGACCTGATGGAGGAACTGGCCAAGATCGTCCGCGTGATCCGCAAGAAGGACCCGGACGCGCCGCACAACACGCTGCTGGTGCTCGACGCGACCACCGGTCAGAACGCCATCAGCCAGGTCGAGATCTTCCGCAAGATCGCCGATGTCTCGGGCCTCGTGATGACCAAGCTCGACGGCACCGCGAAGGGCGGCGTGCTGGTGGCGCTGGCCGACCGGTTCGGCCTGCCGATCCATGCCATCGGCGTGGGCGAGCAGATCGACGACCTGCAACCGTTCGACCCCGACGAGTTCGCGCGCGCCCTGACCGGCGCGGCCGGCTGAGCGGAGACGCCCGCGGGTGAGCGACTGGTTTCTCGGCCTCGAAGGCACGCCCTCGGGCGAAACGCTGGCGACCGCGCTGGCGCTGATGGCGGCGTTCCTGCACGCGCTCTTCGGGGCGTTGCAGAAGGGCCGGCACGACCCGTGGCTGTCGCGCGGCGCCATCGACGGCTGCTACGCGCTGATCGCGGCCCCCTTCGCGCTGTTCGCCGTGCCCTGGCCCGAGCCGCACATGTGGCCGATCTTCGCGGGGATGATGGTCATCCACGTCGCCTACAAGGTGTTGCAGGGCATGGCCTACATGCGCGGGGCCTATACCGTGGTCTACCCGGTGGTGCGCGGCACCGGGCCGCTCTTCGCGGTGATCGGCGCGGGCCTCGTCTTCGGCGAACATTTCACGCGCGTGCAATGGCTGGGCATCGCGGTGCTGCTGACCGGTATCTTCGGGCTGGCGGGCTACAACCTGCGCACCGTCACGCTCGACCGCGAGCGGATGGTGCCCGCGCTGGGCTTCGCGGTGGCGACGGGCCTCTTCGTTGCGCTCTACACGACCTATGACGCCTACGGCATCCGTGCCACGGCGGACCCGTTCACCTTTCTCGCGTGGTTCTTCTTCCTCGACGGGCTGGTGTTTCCCTGGGTCGCCCTGCGCCGCTGGCACGGGATGGCCGACCGCCCGCCAGTCGCGCCCCTGCTGCAGCGGGGTCTGTTGGGGGCCTTCGTCGCCTTCGGCAGCTTCGGCGCGATCATGCTGGCAACGCGGCTCGACGACGTGGGCGAGGCGGCGGTGCTGCGCGAGACCTCGACCGTCTTCGCCGCGCTCATCGGCTGGCTGGTCCTGCGCGAGCCGGTCGGCCCCCGCCGCGCCGCCCTGATGGCGCTGATCGCCGCGGGCGCGGTGATCGTCGAGCGGGGCGGCTAAGGTCCCCCGCCCGGCACGCGCCCGCTTGCCGCTGGGACGCGCGCAGGCTAAGTCGCGCGTCATGTCCGATCCCAAGCCCCTGTCCCCCGGCCTGAAACTCGCGCTCGATCTCGGGCCGGTCCTGCTGTTCTTCGTCACCTACCTCTGGGTCAAGGACGACACCTTCACGATTGGCGGGCGGGACTATTCCGGCTTCATCGTGGTGACGGCGGGGTTCGTGCCGGTGCTGCTGGCCTCGATCGCGCTGATCTGGAAGCTGACCGGCAAGGTCAGCCGGATGCAGGTGGTGACCGCCGTGCTGGTGGTGGTCTTCGGCGGGCTGACGGTGCTCTTCAACGACGAGTCGTTCTTCAAGATGAAGACGACGCTGGTCTACGGCCTGTTTGCCGCGCTGCTGGGCGCCGGGCTCCTGCGCGGGCGCTCGCTGCTCGCCTGGGTGATGGAAGAGATGATGCCGCTGACCGAGGAGGGGTTCCTGATCCTGACCCGGCGGCTGACCGCGATGTTCGCCGCGATGGCGGTGGCGAACGAGGTGATCTGGCGCACGCTGCCGACCGAGACCTGGGTCAAGATCGAGACCTTCGCCTTCCCGGCGGCGCTGTTCGCCTTCTTCATGCTTCAGGGCAAGCTCTTCGAGGCGCACGGCACCGAGGAGGCCGGGGAAAAGGACGCCTGAGCGGCGTCCCGCCCCACGCGGCTCAGAGCTGCTCGACCGTGACCTTGGCGCCGTAGAACGCGATGTGCCCGGCGATCTGCGCAACGGCCTCCTTCGGGTCCTCGTAGGACCACGCCGCGTCCGCGATCGTGCTGCTCTTGCCGACCACCGAGTAATAGCTGGCCTTGCCCTTCCACGGGCAGGTGGTCGAGCTTTCGGTGCGGTCGAGGAAGCTCATCGCCACGTCGTCGCGCGGGAAATAGATCACCGGGGCAAGGTCGCCCTCGGTCAGTTCCAGCGCGTTCGACGATTCGGCGATCACCGCGCCGGTGGTGCGGACGACCCAGGTTCCGGGCGCGTTGCGGATCGTGATGTGCTCGGCCATGGTGTCCTCCGGAAACTGTTGTGACTGCTTAGCCGCGTGACCATGACAGAGCCATGACGGAAAGGCTAGGCCCGCCCCCGGCCCTCAGAGCGGGGCGCAGGCGGCCGCGAGCCAGTCCCGCGTGGCGGGGTCGAGGCGCGGACCCACCGCGTCCAGAACCCCGGCATGGTAGGCGTCGATCCAGGCCCGCTCCCCCGAGCCGAGCATCGCGGTGACGATCAGGCGGCGGTCGATGGGCACCTGCGTCAGGGTCTCGAAGGCATACATCTCGCGCCCCGGATCGGCCCCGGGCAGGTCGGGCGCGGGGATCACCACGATCAGGTTCTCGATCCGGATGCCCCAGTGCCCCTCGCGGTAATGGCCGGGCTCGTTCGACAGGATCATGCCGGGGGCCAGCGGCACCTCGCCGGTGCGCGCGATGCGGGCGGGGCCTTCGTGGACCGAAAGGAACGACCCCACGCCATGCCCGGTGCCGTGGTCGTAATCCTGCCCGGCCTGCCACAGCGCGATGCGCGCCAGCGGGTCGAGGTCGCGCCCCGCCAGCCCCTTGGGGAAGCGCGCGCGGCTGATGGCGATCATCCCCTGCAGCACGCGGGTGAAGGCCGCTGCCGCCTCGGCGGGCGGGGCGCCGACGGCCACCGTGCGGGTGATGTCGGTGGTCCCGTCCACGTATTGCCCGCCGGAATCGACCAGCAGCAACTCGCCCGGGCGCACCGGCCGGTCGGTGCCCTCGGTGACGCGGTAATGGACGATGGCGCCATGCGCGCCCGCGCCCACGATCGACTCGAAGCTGATGTCCTGCAGCGCGTTGGTCTCGCGCCGGAAGCCCTCCAGCCGCTGCGCCACGGCGATCTCGGTCAACCCACCGCCCGGCGCCTCGGCGTCGAGCCAGGCGAGGAACCGGCACATCGCCACTGCGTCGCGCAGGTGGGCCGCGCGCGCGCCCTCGATCTCGGCCCCGGTCTTGCAGGCCTTGGGCAACAGGCAGGGATCGGTGCCCGCCACGGCCCGGTCCCCCAGCGCCTGCCACAGCGCCACCGGCGCGCTGGCCGGGTCGAGGCGCACCGGACCGCCGAGCCCGGTCAGCAGGTGCGGCAGCCCGTCCGCGGGATGCAGCCGCACCTCCGGCCCGAGATGGGCGCGCAGGCTCTCGTCGAGCTTCGCCGGGTCGATGCAGAGGTCGAGTGCCCCGTCCGCGTGCAGCACGGCAAGCGCCTGCACCACCGGGTTGCGGGGTACGTCGCTGCCCCGGATGTTCAGCAGCCACGAGATCGAGTCGGGCAGGGTCAGCACCACGGCCGTCTGCCCGGCCTCGGCCAGCACCGCGGCGATCCGGGCGCGCTTCTCGGCGGCGGTCGCGCCGGTGAACGTCTCCGGCTGCACGCGCACGGCCCCGGCGGGCGGCCCGGGTTGGTCGGCCCAGATCCGGTCCACGAGGTTGTCGCCCGGCACCAGCGTGATCCCGGTCCCCTCCAGCGCGGCCGCGATCTTGTCGATCTCGGCGCGGGTGTGCAGCCAGGGATCGAAGCCGATCCGCGCGCCCGGGGCCGCCTGCGCCTTCAGCCAGTCGCCGAGGCCGGTCTCGGGCCAGGGCACCGGGGTGAACGCCCCGAGGTCCACCTGCGCGCGGACCTGCACCCGGTAGCGCCCGTCGATGAAGACCCCCGCGATCCCGGGCAAGACGGCGCAGAACCCCGCCGAGCCGGTGAAGCCGGTCAGCCATTCGAGGCGGGCGTCGCGGGGCGCGACATACTCGCCCTGGTGGACGTCGGCGCGCGGCACGAGGAAGCCGTCGAGGCCCGCGGCGGCGATCTCGGCCCGCAGCCGGGCGAGGCGCGGCGGCCCCTGCTCGGGGCGGCTGGTCACGTCGTAGGTCTGGAACATCGGCGGGCTCCCCTCGCGGCTCGGGGCGAGACTGCCGCGCCCGCCGGGGGTTGTCCATCACCCGCCGGGCCGCTGGCCCCGCAAGAAAACCGCCCCCCGCCGCACGGCTGCTGACAGGGCCCTGTCAGCAGGGGTATGCCAGACAGGACGGGTCTTCGGATATCTCGCAAAGGAGTTGAGACCATGACCGACACGACCCCCGCCCTCGTCTGGGGCGAAATCCCGGTGGCCAACCTGTCCGCCGCCGTCGCCTTCTACGAAACCGTCACCGGCCGCCGCCCCGTGCGCCAGCAGATGGGCCCCAACGAGACCGCCGTTCTGGCGGGCGCGGAGGGGGCCGCGGGCGCGCATCTCTACGAGGGGCGCCCGGCGGGCGACGGCACCGGGCCGACGCTGCACCTTTCCTGCACCGGGACGCTGGAGGCGACGATGGAGCGCTGCACTGCCGCCGGGGGGCGCGTCGTCTCGCCCGCCATCACGATCCCGGCGGGGCGCTTCGCCTATGCCACCGACCCCGACGGCAATTCCATCGGGCTCTTCGAAGCCGGGCGGGGCTGAGTGCGGCGGGCCGATCGCCTCTTTGCGCTGGTGCAGCAGTTGCGCGGCGGGCGGCTCGTCACCGCCGCGCGGCTGGCCGAGGCGCTGGAGGTCAGCCCCCGCACCATCTACCGCGACATCGCCGACCTGCAGGCCTCGGGCGTGCCGATCGAGGGCGAGGCGGGTGTCGGCTACGTCATGGCGGCGGGCTACGACCTGCCGCCGCTGATGTTCACCCGCGACGAGGTGGCCGCCCTCGTCGCGGGCGTGCGCCTCGTGCGGGCCTTCGGGGGCGCGGCGCTGGCCCGCGGCGCCGAGGAGGCGCTGGTCAAGATCGAGGCGGTGCTGCCCGGGCCGCTGCGCGATGCCGCAGCCCAGGTGCCGATCCACGCGCTGGCCTGGGAGATGCCCGACGCCCTGCGCGCCCGCCTCGACGCGCTGGAGGCCGCCGCCGCCGGGCGCACCCGGCTCGACATCACCTATGCCGACGCGGGCGGCGTGCCCAGCACCCGGCCGGTCCGCCCGCTGGGCCTGTGGTTCTGGGGCCGGGTCTGGACCCTGATCGCGTGGTGCGAACTGCGCGAGGACTTCCGCATGTTCCGGGTCGACCGGATCGGGACGATGACCGAGGCCGGGCGCTTCCGCCCCGAGCGCGACAAGTCGCTGGCCGCCTTCTACCGGCGGCAGGAGGCGCTGGGCTACACGCCCCGCCCTTGAGCCCCGCGCGCGCCCGCCTAGCTGGGGCGCATGGGCACGATTCTCTGGTTCAAGCGCGACCTGCGCCTTGCCGATCACCCGGCGCTCGCGCGGGCGGCGGCGGACGAGGGCGCGGTCCTGCCGCTCTACATCGTCGAGCCGGAGTTCTGGGCAGAGCCCGATGCCGCCGGGCGGCACTGGGCCTTCCTGTCCGAATGCCTGTCCGAGCTGGCAGACGCGCTGGGCGCGGCGGGCGCGCCGCTGGTGATCCGGGTGGGCGAGGCGGTCTCGGTGCTGGAGGCGCTGCGCGTCGCGCACGGGATCACCCGCCTCGTCAGCCACGAGGAAACCGGCAATGGCTGGACCTATGCCCGCGACCGGCGCGTGGCGGACTGGGCGCGCGGGGCCGGGGTGGCCTGGGAGGAACTGCCGCAGGCGGGGGTTGTCCGGCGGCTCAACGGCCGCGACGGCTGGGCCCGGCTGCGCGACGGCCGGATGACCGGGACGCCGCTGCCCGCGCCCGTCGCCCTGCGCGGGCTGGCGGGTGTCGCGTCCGAGCGGCTGCCGGAGGCGCGCGACCTCGGCCTTGCCCCGGACCCCTGCGCCGGGCGGCAGGCGGGCGGGCGGCAGGCGGGGCGCGACCTGCTGACGAGTTTCCTCGACCACCGGGGCCGCGACTATCGCCGCGCCATGTCGACGCCGCTGGAGGGGGCCGTCGCCTGTTCGCGTCTCAGCCCGCACCTGGCCTTCGGGACCCTCTCGGCGCGCGAGACGGTGCAGGCCGCCACCCGCGCCGCCGCCGCCCGCAAGGGCACGCGCGAGGGCTGGGCGGGCAGCCTGCGCAGCTTCCAGGCCCGGCTCGCCTGGCGCGACCACTTCATGCAGAAGCTGGAGGACGAACCGGCGCTGGAGCACCGCTGCCTGCACCCCGATTACGAGGGCCTGCGCCCGCGCGACCCCGACCCGGTGCGGCTGGAGGCCTGGGCCCGCGGCGAGACCGGCCTGCCCTTCGTCGATGCCTGCATGCGCTCGCTGATCGCGACGGGCTGGCTGAACTTCCGGATGCGCTCGATGCTGATGGCGGTGGCGTCCTATCACCTCTGGCTCGACTGGCGGGCGACGGGCACGCATCTGGCGCGGCTCTTCACCGATTACGAGCCGGGCATCCACTGGCCGCAGGTGCAGATGCAGTCCGGCACGACGGGCATGAACACGATCCGGATCTACAACCCGGTCAAGCAGGGGCACGACCAGGACCCGGCGGGGGTGTTCACCCGGACCTGGGTGCCGGAACTGGCCGAGGTGCCCGACCGTCTCCTGCAGGAGCCGTGGCGCTGGGAAGGGGCGGGGGCGCTGCTGGGGCACCGCTATCCCGCGCCGGTGGTCGATGTCGCGGCCGCCGCCCGCGCGGCGCGGGACCGGGTCTGGGCGGTGCGGCGCGGGGACGGGTTCCGGGCCGAGGCCGCGCGCCTCGTCGAGAAGCACGCCAGCCGCAAGGACCGGCAGGGCCGGTTCGTCAACGACCGCGCCCCGCGCCGGGGCCGGTCCGGGGGGAGCGACGACCGGCAGTTGCGCCTCGATCTCTGAGCGGGGAGCGAGAGGGGCTGTCTGCCCCTCTCGCGCTCTCCCCGAGAGTATTTCGGCCAAGAAGAAAAGGGCTTGGCGGCGGGCGGGCGGCGGCTATCTGGCGCGCATGGCCCGGATGACCCGCAAGAGCGACCTGCCCACCAAGACCTGCGCCACCTGCGGGCGCCCGTTCGCGTGGCGCAAGAAATGGGCGAAGGTCTGGGACGAGGTGCGCTATTGCTCCGACCGCTGCCGGGGCGCGCGGTCTTCTGCCGGGACTGGTCAGAAAACCTGACCACGGCTGTTGCGGATCGGAAACTTCTTCTCTAATCCGAAACCCGGGTTGGCGGCGGTATGCCGCGGGATGCCGATGCGGGGAGGACCGATCATGAGCTATGTCGAGCGCGCGGGCGTGCAGGTGGCGGCCGAGCTGGCCGCGTTCATCGAGGACCGGGCCCTGCCCGGCACCGGCGTCGCGCCGGAGGCGTTCTGGACCGGGTTCGCCGGCCTGCTGGAGGGCTTCGAGGCCCGCAATCAGGCGCTGCTCGACACCCGCGAAGACCTGCAGGCGAAGATCGACGCCTGGCATGTCGCGCGCCGCGGCCAGCCGCATGACGCCGACGCCTACCACGCCTTCCTGCGCGAGATCGGCTACCTGCAGCCCGAGGGCGAGGACTTCCACATCGACACCACGAAGATCGACCCCGAGATCGCCTCGGTCGCCGGGCCGCAACTGGTGGTGCCGATCACCAACGCCCGCTTCGCGCTGAACGCGGCGAACGCGCGCTGGGGCAGCCTCTATGACGCGTTCTACGGCACCGACGCGATGGGCTCGCTGCCGCCCGCGGGCGGCTATGACCGGGGCCGGGGCGCGCGGGTGATCGCGCGGGCGCGGGTGTTCCTCGACAGCGCCTTCCCGATCGCGGGCCACAGCCATGCCGACGCGCGGCGCTACCACGTCGAGAAGGGCCAGCTCCTGATCGACGACAAGCCGCTGGAAACCCCGGCGAAATTCGCGGGCTACGCCGGTCATCCGCGCGCGCCCGAGCGGGTGCTGCTGGTCAACAACGGGTTGCACGTCGAGCTGGTCTTCGACCGCACCCACATGATCGGCGCCCGGGACCAGGCGGGCCTCGCCGACGTGCGGATGGAATCGGCGGTCAGCGCGATCATGGACTGCGAGGATTCGGTCGCCTGCGTCGATGCCGAGGACAAGGTGCTGGCCTATGGCAACTGGCTGGGCC